>NZ_JBHFNP010000342.1:0-40965 GCF_041929235.1 Microseira sp. BLCC-F43 | reverse complement strand
GGCGCGAGATATTATCGACGATTCCACAGTTGTTGTGCGCGAGGGAAATAATATTTCGATTCGACGCAAGGGGTTGATCGAACAGTATACTCTGGGAGAAGGCGAACCGTTTACGAGGGTTTATTTGAAGGAAATTCCGACAGTTTTGTAACTATAAAAACTGGGTTTTTATAGTTACATTGATACGACATATAGGGAGAATGGTGCGTTACACTTCGTTAACGCACCCTACAATTACCATATGTAGGGTGCGTTAGCGATAGGGTAACCCACGATGAAACCATATCTAGCGATAGGGTAACCCACGATGAAACCATATCTAGCGATAGGGTAACCCACGATGAAACCATATGTAGGGTGCGTTAGCCATAGCGTAACGCACCTGAAGGTTAAAAACCTGGTTTTTCTAGGGAAAACTTACTGCCAAACTAAAACTTTCGCTTCGTATTCTGGCAAATCAATCATGATTTGACTGTTTCCAGCTTCTACATCAAAATCGTGAGTCCATTCGTGCCAAGTTCCATCCGCTGGGAAGTTAGGAACAGTATACCCAGCCAGATAATTACCTGAGAAATTGGCGATGACCACGACGCGGGAACCTTCATCATTCCAGCGAGTATATGCAATGACTTTCGCATCAGCATTTTCGTGGAAAAAGTTAATATTTTCAGTGTAAAGTGCGTGATTGTTTTTCCGCAGATGAATTAAGCCTTTGTAGTATTCAAACAAACCGCGATTTAGGTCATTTTCTAGCAGAGTCCAATCGATTTTGGCGGGGTCGGGGGTTTTTGGTTTGTATTCTGCGATCGCTTGTCCCATCCACAACATTGGTACGCCGACAGCTGTCATTAAAATAACCGCTCCCAACTTAGCGCGCTTAAAAGCTTCGGCATCAAAGATATTCCGATTGCCCAATTCTACCATCAAGCGATCGTGGTCGTGGTTTGTGATGTAATTAACCACATTGGTAGCGCCCATAAAACCTTGGCGCTTGCAATCAATTACATCTTTAAGCTGCTCTAAATCGAAGGTATCGCCGCAGATGTGTACGGTAACGGTGTGGCGGAAACTGTCGTGCCAACAACCATCCATCGGTCCATCAATATTAGTGATGCTGGTAGTTTCGGGAATGTGTTCGGCGATGTTATAAAACGGCTTCATTCCCGCTGTTTTTTTGGCTTCTTGGACAATCCAGTGCATGAAGTCGTAATTGGCAATTTGCCGCGCGGCGTCGTACCGAATGCCGTCGATGTGATATTCTTCAATCCAAAAACGCACGGTATCGCCAATAAATTTCCGCGCTGGATAGGTTTGCAATTTTTCATCGAAATGTTCGTAGTTAAATTCTGGCCCCCAGTTGTTATCGGGGTCGCGTGGTGAGTGGTGATACCAATAATCGTGGTCAATTTGGGTGAGGGGACAAGATGCTTCTGAGTGGTTATAAATCCCGTCCATGATGACGCGAATTCCCCTGGCATGGCACTCGTCAATTAATTCTTTTAATTCTGCCGTTGTGCCATAGCTGGTTTCCGTAGCAAAAAAATAGCGGGGGTTATATCCCCAGCTATAATCACCCGGATATTCTTTGACTGGCATCAGTTCAATGGCGTTGATACCGAGTTCGCAGATATAGTCTAATTTCTCGATGACGTGCTTGTATTTTCCACGAGGGTTAGGGTCATCTTCGCCGCCGGTAAAGTCGGCTACGTGCAATTCATAAATCACTAATTGATGGTCTGGGGGTAGCGGTTTATCGTCGTGTTTCCAAACATAGGTATCGACAATTTTTTTGCCGTCTTTGATTCTAACTGTGCCGACGCCTTTGCTTTCGTCTACGTCTGTGGCATAGGGGTCTATGACATCTACCCATTGGTCGGGTTCAAAAAACCAGGATAATGATTGAACTTTGAATTTATAGTCGTAAACTCCATCTTCTAATTCGACCTCTGTGCGGAAATAACCATCCTTGCCTTTTTTCATCGGTATTTCTTTCCAGTCACAGAAAGAACCGATTAAGGCCGCTCCTTTGTTATAGGGAGCAAATAACGCAAATTCGATGGTACTTGTCTTACTAGGTGTTTTGCTTGTTTTAGTAGGTGTTTGGCTTGTCTTATGAGCTGTGGGTGACATCTGATTTTTAGGTATAGTATGCCGACAACAGTATTTTCCGCTTTCTAACTCGGCTGTAGTATCGGTCACAAGAAATAATCTTGCTGCGGGTCACCTCTTTCTTCAGGAAGAAATGTAATTAGGATATAGCAACCCTAGGATAGATGACGGCTAACCAAACTGAAATGGTAAGTTATTAACTCAAGTTGCTAGTTAACGCAAGTTGCTAGTTATCTTTTTAGCGCTGAAGACAGGCTAATGGCTAATAGCTAATGGCTGGTAGAACCGAAAAATATTCCCATCACCAATTAGCAAGCTTGCAATTAGCAATGAGAGCAACCCACGATAGTTATAACTAGCAACTTGGGTTAGTTATAAGTTTTGGCGGTGGTCATTGGTAATTGGTAATTGGTAATTGGATTAACAGGCTTTTGCCGTCAGCAGTCAGAAACCCGGTTTCTTTGGCGTCAGAAACCCGGTTTCTTCATAGATTTCTCGCGGTCAAACCCACGATTTTTCAGATCACCAAAGTTTCTTTAGCTCGATGTAACTAGCAACTTACGTTATTAGATTTGCTTGCTAATCGTCACGCAGCAATACACTCCCTGTCTCTCTGGTATTCAATGCCGAGCGCTTGAGCCGATAAAGACCATTTTTAGTCAGAATTTTTTTTCGCCTCCAAATCGCCTATAAATAATCGCGCCATGGATTTTTTGTCAAAATATTTTTTGTGTAAACTATTTTAATATTAATATATTCAAGCGGATAAGATTGAAAGGTGCAAACTATCATTTTTATGAAAAATTAGGAACAAAAAGATAAACGCGATTGGGGAAAAAGCTATCAACATATCCGGAAACCTAGGCTGGTGCTATGTAGATATTACTGGTTTAGCTGGGCGATATGCCTGCGGCACGCTGGCGCGAAGCTATCGCGGAGCGCGAATCGCGCCACCCATCCCCCAGGGGGCATTAGTGCTTTTCACTACCACTACATCCCGGCTGATGGATTGCTCGCAGCAAGTGGGATCTGCACAAAATCTGCACAATTTTTGTATAGCAATAAACAGAGTTATGACTTAGCACATTGCCAACCCCGCTGGCTATTTGCGAACAAAGGAGAAAACATGGATTTTTTAAACCCCATCGCTGTTTGGATCGATCCCAACGACTGCAACTCATCAGTCGTCCTGCATAAGCTGAGTAATGGAACTTACGCGACGCATCTGTACCATCGCGATTTGAACCAACTCAGCTTTGGACATTACCACGGCAAAGATTTACGCTCGGCATGGTATGATTACCAGGCGCGAACTAAAGCCGAAATCTGAGAGCAAAAACATTACTGGCTGCTGAGCCAGGTAATCGCACTTCTGATCCAATCTTCAGGATTTGTGCTTTTGGCTGCTACAGCATCTTGGCTCACAGCTTGTATTGCTTGTGCCACCTCGCCGCTGCTATATCCGAGTGCTAGCAGCGTCATTTCTACATCTTCTAAAATCGCTGGTGCTGGTTGACCAGATTTTAGGGTATCCAGCTTGTTAAAATTACGCCATTCGGCTAGCTTGGTTTTCAATTCTAAGGCAATGCGTTCTGCTGTTTTGGCACCGACACCGGGAGTTTTAGTTAAGGCGCGGGTGTTTCCGGTAACAATAGCTTGAACTAATTCTGGCAGACTCAGGGTGTCTAAAAGCGCGATCGCTAATGCTGCACCAATTCCGCTGACACTAATCAAACGGCGAAACAAATCCCTCTCCGCTGCACTGCCAAAACCATACAGCACCATTTGGTCTTCTTTGACTTGCAAGTGGGTGAAGACTTGCGTTGACTCTCCTACCCCCGGTAATTGCTGCACTAGACGCGGGGGTATTTGCAGTTCGTACCCGATTTGATTTACTTCTAATACCAGGGTGACGCGATGGTTGCTGGTGGTTTGGATGGCTGCTACTGTTCCTTTGAGATAGCTAAGCATGAGCTAATTGCCGATTTCAAATTTATAGCCATTTTCAGTCGAATCAACGGGGTGAGGGACTAAGGCTAAAGAAAAACTTTGACAGGACTTACGCAAACACCAAAGTTTCTATGAAAAATCGTCGGTTTGGCAATCAGAGATATACGCAGAAACTTTGGCGATCAGATCGTGGTGCGTAAGTCCTATTTGAGTAGGTGACAAAACTTACTGATGCCGCGTCAGGGACACGGCATCCGAAAAACTTTGATTTGGTGACAAAACTTACTGATGCTGTGGTAGGGACACGGCATGGGAAAAACTTTGATTTGGTGACAAAACTTACTGATGCAGTGGTAGGGACACGGCATGGGAAAAACTTTGATTTGGTGACAAAACTTACTGATGCCGTGTCCCTACAGTGTTGTGTTGCACCCGATTGAAAACCGCTGTATAAGATGTAGAAGGTTACTTTTTCGGAAAATGCAACAACAGCGATCTTGGCTTTTTCAGAAACCCGGTTTCGACCTATATTTTTCAGATCACCAAAGTTTCTTTATGTTCGGCGGCATAGAGATCGCATCAATACGGGGCGGGTTTATATAGTTGGTCTATTTGAGCCACTTATTGTTTGTAAAACCCGCCCCTACATCAACAGGACTTACGCAGGTCGAGGCCAGAAACCCGGTTTCGACCTTGATCTCAGGTTCCCAAACCAACGATTTTTCATATCACCTTAGTTTCTTTGCGTAAGTCCTAATCAATTTAATTCAATCTGAAATCTCAAATCTGAAATCTGACATTCCCCTGTTCAATCTTTGCCCAGAAAGCTAAAGTAGTACAAACCTTCCAAAATTCCCGCCGCACAATGAGCATTAGCTAAGTATATATGATCGGCAGGGTTGATTTCGTACCATTGTAAAAGTTCTGGCTGAGCATTTCCTACAATAATACCTCGTTCTTTGCCCATACTAAACAAGGCGATGTCGTTGCCGGAATCGCCGCAGGCGACGGTTTGGGTGGTGTCAAATTCCCATTTGTGGCGCAAAAACTCCATTGCCAAACCTTTGTTGCCGCGTTTGGGTAGAATGTCCAGGTCTTTGCTGCTACTGTACACCAACCGGGTGTTTAAACCGCGTTCTTGTAACAGTGTCTCTAACCTTGGTAAGACTTCTATAGCGGCTTCCTCAGCCAGAAAATAGCTGACTTTGAAGGGTCGCTGTTCGGTGTCGGGTTGGGGAACTAAATCGGCAAAATGGGCGCAGGTGGCGGCTACCAAATCCCGATCCCATCCTGGGGAGAGTTGTTCAGACCAAGCGGGATCGGGAACTGGGTCATTGGAGTTATAGTAAATTTCGGTACCGACTGAGGTGACGAGGGCATCGGGTGTCAGCAGGTGCTTTTCGGTGGCGAGTTGGCGATAGAGGGTGAGCGATCGCCCGGTGATATAAACAATCTTAGTGCCGTGCTTCTGCGCTGAGTCTTGCAACCGCAGATTGAGTTCTTTTAGCGCTGCGTCGTCGCCTACGAGGGTATGATCTAGGTCTGTTACGAATAAAAATTTAGCCACTGCAACCTCTTTGGATGAAAGGATTTTGGATTTAGTTAGGGTGATTGGTAATGGGTAATGGGTAATTGCTAATTGGTTTTTCTCATGACCTATTAGCCATAACCGACGACTTATCACCCATTACCTAATCTAAAATTTAAAATCCAAAATCCACATTCCCAGGCAGGAGTCTGGGAACGACATTCCCAGGCAGGAGTCTGGGAACGAGAACATCCACATTCCCAGGCAGGAGTCTAGGAACGAGAAATCCAAAATTCTTACCGCCGACGCGGCTGATTACCTCTGACGGCGGCGAGGGCATTCCGGGCATTGGTGACAGCAGTTGTATTGCCTTGTTGTTGAAATAATGCTACGGCGCGCTCGAAATCTTTAATTGCTTCCTGTCTGTTTCCCAGTCTGAAATAGGTAACGCCCCGGTTGAAGAAGGCTTCCCCGTAGTCGGCTTTGATCGCAATTGCCTGGGTGTAATCGCGAATTGCGTCTTGGTGCTTGTCGAGTCGGTTATAGGCTATGCCGCGATTGTAGTATGCCCTTTCGTTTTTAGGTTCGAGGCGGATGGCTTCGTTGTAATCGGCGATCGCTTTATTATGATCCTTGAGGTCGTCGTAGGCGTTACCCCGGTTGATATAAGCTTGGGCGTTATTCGGATTGAGCCTGATTGCCTCGGTGCTGTCGGCAATCGCTCCTGGAAAATCTTTTTGGAAGTAGCGGGCAACTCCCCGATAGTGGTGGGCGTCTGCCATATCCGGTTTGAGCTTAATCGCTTCGGTGGTATCGGCGATCGCTTTGGGATAGTCTTTGAGGAAATAGTATGCAATCGCGCGTTGCAGGTAGGCATCCGCCATATCTGGCTGGAGCTTAATTACTTCGGTGTAATCTGCGATCGCTCCGTTATAATTGCCTTGCTTTGCCTTTTCCAACCCGCGATTGTAGATCTGCATCGCCGTCGTTTGCGTTTCGGTTGGGGTGGCTGGCTTTGGTTGATCTGCCGCTGGAGTCGGCTGTTCTTCTGTGGCTTCGGTTGGCGTATTAGCTGGCTTTGGTTGATCTGCCGCTGGAGTGGGCTGTTCTTCTGTGGCTTCGGTGGGCGTATTAGCTGGTTTCGGTTGATCTGCCGCTGGAGTCGGCTGTTCTTCTGTGGCTTGGGTGGGCGTATTAGCTGGCTTTGGTTGATCTGCCGCTGGAGTCGGCTGTTCTTCTGTGGCTTCGGTTGGCGTATTAGCTGGCTTTGGTTGATCTGCCGCTGGAGTCGGCTGTTCTTCTGTGGCTTCGGTTGGCGTATTAGCTGGTTTCGGTTTATCTGCCGCTGGTGCAGGTCGATTTTCCGGTTGCGTTGGTTGCGCCTGTCTGGTTGACGGTTTGGGTTTTGTTTGGGCTGCTGGCGTTGTTCCTGTTTCGGGGCGAGTTGACTGAGCAAAAGCAGCCGCATCGATGCTACCCAGTGCGGCGGTGAATCCCAAAATGGCGATAGTTGTGTGAAGGCGGTTCATAAGCTTGACCAATCGACTTTTTGGTGGAATTTAGAGCAACAGCTTGCAGAAAATTTTCGTTATCGCCCAACTAGGATATCAGATGAGGGAGATATTGAATATTAAGAAGATGAGGAAAATCAAATAAATTGGTAAAACCGTCACCCTACTTTCCCCCGACCTGTGACTGCGCCTAAACTATGTTTGTTCCCTCTTTCTCCCCCTTAATGTTTTCTTGGTTACCGCAACTCAATCCGCAAGTTCGGATTCTCGCCTTGGGTCGCTTCCTCTCGGAAATTGGCACGGGTTTTACTTTGTTTTATGCTCCCATCTTTTTTGTCAACCAAGTAGGACTATCTGCAACTGAGGTTGGTTTAGCGTTGGGCAGCGCTTCTATTTCTGGCATCGCCGGACGCATTCTCGGCGGTTTGTTTTCTGACTCTCCCAAGTGGGGACGGCGTCCCACGCTATTACTTTCATCTGCTATTTCTGCCGTCGCTTCCTTGGTGTTGGCGATTACTGTCAATTTTTCTACCTTGGTTTTGGGAAATTTACTGAGCGGTTTTGGCACTGGTTTATATTGGCCTGCTACGGAAGCAGTGGTTGCCGATTTAACTGAGGGAGAACAGCGCCGCGAAGCTTATGCCGTGACGCGGTTGGCAGATAATCTGGGATTGGGAATTGGGGTGGTTTTAGGGGGTGCGTTAATTGGGAGTTCGGGAACTTATCGGTTGTTGTTTATCATTGATGCGATTTCGTTTGTCGCGTTCTTTGCTGTAGTTTATTTAGCCATTCAAGAAACCTATCGACCATCCCCAAACAGGGAAGAAACAAAAGGTATTCCAGAAGAGACGCGGGGAGGCTCTGACGCGGGGACGGGGGGAGTTTTTTCCATGGGGATTGGAACTCCACCTGAAAAGTTGACGCATCAATCAGAGCAGACTAACGCGGAGCTTGATTCTTCTCAAGCTCCGCGTCTCCCCTTCTCCGCGTCCCCGCGTCTTCTTAATTCTATGCAAGGTTGGGTGGCTGCACTGCGCGATCGCCGCCTTGTTGTTTTCGTCTTGGTCAATGTTATCTTTACTACCTACGTTTCCCAAATCCAGAGTACTTTACCGCTCTATTTCAGTAAATTTGTCGCGAATACGGGTTTTTCTGCCCCAATAATTAGTGCGCTTTTTACCTGGCAGATGATTGTAGCAATTTTGGGTTTAATTCCCGCCTCCCGTGCTTTAAGGCGCTTCAGTCACCCGCAAGCGTTATGCGTATCTGCCTTATTGTGGGCGATAGGATTTATTTTAATTTGGGTGACGGGGGTGGCTGCAAAAGGGCATTTAGCATGGGCGATTTTAGGGATGGGAGCCTTCGCAGTTGCTACTGTATCTTACACCCCTTCCGCTTCTGCCCTCGTCGCCGATATCGCACCCGTTGACCTGCGCGGCGTCTATCTTGCGATTAATTCCCTATGTTGGGCTGCTGGCTACGCTATTGGCCCTACTTTGGGCGGCTACGCAATGGATCAAAACCGTTCAATTGTTTATGGTTTCTGGCTATTTTTAGCCTTGAGCATAATCGTCACAATTGGAATTTTGCAATATCTCGACCGAATTTTGTTAAATCACAATTAAAACCAGAAACCCGACTTCTCTTGTGAAGTCGGGTTTCTAGAAATAAAAATGCTAAAATAAACAAATAGACTTCTTTTGCTTGAGTCAAACATGAGTTTAACTTAACGCTAGTTGAAACCGAACGATTCCTGCCAGAGATTCCAGAGATCGCAACGAGTTCATCCCTCGCTGAATTTCTTTCAGAAAGTATTCCCTGATGCGGTGCGACGGGTTCGGAAAAAGCCCGTTCTGAATTGATTATTAGCCCGATTTTACTATAAGTACGCCAAATATTAAATCGACAAATTAGCTTATTTTCCGGCGAATAATTCAACGTAGATTCCTCGGTAGGATTGACTGGAGTCGGCGATTTTCTGTTAAGTCGATCTCCCGAACAAATGATTATTGAAGCACCTGCGGTAATTATTGTAGAAGCGAAAAAAGCCGATCTTAAGTCGGGAGTTGGACAGTGCGTGGCGGAAATGGTAGCCGCCCAAAAATTTAATCAAGAAAATAATGCGCCTATTCGTACAATTTACGGCAGCGTTAGCAGCGGTACGGCTTGGAAATTTATGAAACTAGAGGGACAAACCGTTACCATTGATTTGATAGATTATTCTCTACCTCCAGTCGAGCCAATTCTGGGAATATTAGTTTGGATGGTCAAAGGGGAGGGATAAAACTTATAATTTTCAGGCAGGAGCCTGAAAATCTTCATTCCCAGGCAGGAGCCTGGGAACGAGCTAAAGGAGCCTGGGAACGAGCTAGAACGAGCTAGATCCAGGGAACGAGCTAATAGCTAATGGTAGAGACGGGAAATATTCCCATTAGCAATTAGCAATTAGCAATTAGCCATTGTTACTTAAAAAATTTATTAGCGGGGCGGCGTTCTTGTAATTTACGATAAACTGCTTTCACATCAACGCCATGATGAGCTAAAGCGACCAAGGTGTGATAAAATAAGTCGGCAACTTCGCTGGCGATCGCATCTTTATCATCATCCTTAAACGCCATCACCACTTCGGCGGTTTCTTCACCAATTTTTTTCAATATCTTGTTATCGCCGCCCTCAAATAACTTGCAGGTATAAGAACTTTCTGTAGGGTTGTCCCGGCGAGCGCAAATTACTTCAAATACCTGAGACAATGTATCTGCTGGCGGTGCTATCTTTTGCCCATCTACTTGATGAAAACAACTGCGTTCCCCCGTATGACAAGCAATATCCCCGATTTGCTCGACCGTTATCAGTAGAGCATCGCTGTCGCAATCGTAACGGATACTTTTCACGTTCTGTACGTGCCCGGATGTTTCCCCTTTAGGCCATAATTCGGCACGAGAACGACTGTAAAACCAAGTGCGTCCTGTTTCTAATGTTTTGGAGAGCGACTCGCGGTTCATCCAAGCCATCATCAATACCGTACCATCCAGATAATCTTGGACAATTGCCGGGACGAGTCCCCGTTCGTCGTAGCGAATTTGGTCGAGGGGAATAGCAGAGTTGAAAGGCGTTGGTTCCGCAGCGGGCATAAATTCTGTTACTACAGCAGCGTTTTCATCTTACCAAAAACTGCGAGATGCACCCTGATTCAACGCCTGGTCGCGAAACTTGCTGTCAATTTTTGTTAAAAAAGATTAAGCAATTTGTGGTTTTGTAACGGAATCGAGGGTAATGACGCTGTTAAGACTGACAGTCTGAATGCGGACGGCACAAGCGGCGACCTTGTGAGCTTTAGACTCATCGCCGTACCATTGGAGGGCGCAGTTAAACGCAGCGCGGTAGAGGTCTTGAGCGGATTCAGAAAGGAGACTTCGCACTTCTGTGGGTAAATCTTGGTTAGTTTTGTATAGCGGCATGGTAATTGCATTCTAGATAGGATAACTAAACAGTCTATTATGGTAAATCGCAGCTTCCGACTATCCTAAGACAGACCTTTTAACCACAAACAAAGAGCGCAAGGATAAATTAAGGAGTTAACGTTGATTAGCACCAGCTTGAACACCACTAAATCAGAAGAAATTTTTGCCGCAGCGCAGCAGTTGATGCCCGGTGGCGTCAGTTCGCCAGTGAGAGCGTTTAAATCGGTGGGAGGACAACCCATCGTGTTTGACCGCGTCCAAGGCGCTTATATCTGGGATGTGGACGGCAACCAATACATCGATTATGTAGGCAGCTGGGGGCCAGCGATTTGCGGTCACACCCATCCTGATGTGATCAAGGCGTTGCACGAAACCCTCGAAAAAGGCACTAGCTTCGGCGCACCCTGCGCCCTGGAAAACGTGCTGGCAGAAATGGTAATTGATGCCGTTCCCAGCATCGAAATGGTGCGGTTTGTCAACTCCGGTACCGAAGCTTGCATGGCGGTGCTGCGTCTGATGCGCGCCTTCACCGGACGGGACAAAGTGATTAAATTTGAAGGGTGCTACCACGGTCACGCCGATATGTTTTTGGTCAAGGCGGGTTCCGGCGTCGCGACGCTGGGTTTACCCGACTCCCCCGGCGTCCCCAAATCTACCACGAGCAACACTCTCACCGCACCCTTCAACGACTTAGAAGCGGTTAAAGCGCTATTTGCGGAAAATCCCGACCAAATTTCCGGGGTGATTTTGGAACCCGTAGTAGGAAACGCCGGGTTTATTCCCCCCGATGCGGGCTTTTTGGAAGGTTTGCGCGTGATAACTCAGGAAAACGGCGCATTGCTGGTATGTGATGAAGTGATGACGGGTTTTCGCATTGCCTACGGCGGCGCCCAAGAAAAATTCGGCATTACCCCCGACTTGACTACGTTAGGTAAGATAATTGGCGGCGGGTTGCCCGTGGGAGCTTATGGCGGGCGGCGCGATATCATGTCGATGGTTGCACCTGCTGGACCAATGTATCAAGCAGGGACGCTTTCGGGCAATCCTCTGGCGATGACGGCGGGGATCAAAACCTTGGAATTATTGCAAAAACCGGGTACTTACGAGTATTTGGATCGGATTACCAAAAAGCTGGCGGATGGATTGCTGCAAGTTGCCAAAGAAACAGGTCACGATGCTTGCGGCGGTCAAATCAGCGGTATGTTTGGTTTGTTCTTTACTGCTGGCCCGGTTCATAATTACGAGGATGCCAAAAAGTCGGATTTGCAAAAGTTTAGCCGTTTCCATCGCGGCATGTTAGAACGGGGTATTTATTTGGCACCGTCGCAGTTTGAAGCTGGGTTTACTTCTTTGGCTCATACTGAGGAAGATATTGACAAAACCTTGGCAGCAGCGAGAGAAGTGATGTCAAGTTTGTAAGCTGGAATCAGAAACCCGGTTTTTTGAAAAAACCGGGTTTCTTAACTGAAAAACTAGCAGGATTTACCCAAAGTCTCGAAATGTAGGGTGCGTTAACGAAGTGTAACGCACCGTCACCACCATATATGAAGTTCAGGAGTTACGGTTCTACAATAAATATAGTGGAACGGTGCACGCTACATATAAGAACGGTGCCGTACTCTGCTCGAAGAGAGCACCCTACATTTAGAAACTTTGCGTCAGTCCTGAATAAATATAAACTCTAAAATCTAAAATCTAAAATCTGACAATTGTGGTTTTTCAAATTATCAAGCCACTGCAATTTCGCCGGAAGGTAGCCGCTCTAGTAAGCAAGGCTAGAGAACTACAACAGGCAACAAAAAGGCGCAAGAAATTTTTCCAGCGCATTCGGTCTGGGTTTGGATTGGCGTCGGTTATTTTAATATTGATTGGTGTGGTTTCATCTCGAAGTATTGTCGATCTCGTCAAGACTAGCAAGTCGGCGGCACAGTCGCATCAGGTGATAGAAAAGCTAGAACACATACTTGCTGAGATTACAAATGCCGAGACTGGTCAACGGGGCTATGTGATTACTGGAGAAGAGTCGTATCTAGAACCTTATAACCAGGCGATCGCGCACATCAACCAAGACATTAAGGAACTGAGGCAGTTAACGGCTAATCATCCCGCAGCGAGGCGGAAACTCGATATCCTAGAACCTTTGGTAGCAAAAAGGCTGACCTTAATCGATACAACCATTACCTTGCGGAAATACCGAGGATTTGAATCGACATTGAAGTTTATCCGCAAGGAGAAAGATAAACCCGCCAGCTTAATGGAGGAAATCCGCTCGATTGTGAGGGAGTTGCAAACCCAGGAGCGGGCATTGTTAAACCAGCGAGAAAAATCCGCCAAATCGAGTGCTAAAAACACAATTATCGCCTTTTCAACCAGCATTGTTCTGGCTTTTTTGATTCTGGCTTTCGTGTATTATCTGATCTATCGCGAGATTGTCGAACGCAAGGCAGCAGAAGCATCGCTCAAGCAAGAACGGAATTTTATTAGCGCTATTTTGGATACAGCCAGCGCTTTAGTTTTAGTTGTAGACCTTGAAGGAAAAATTATCCGCTTTAACCGGGCTTGCGAGCAAACAACGGGTTATTCCTTTGAGGAAGTAAAGGAGCGGCAATTCTGGGATTTGTTGTTAATTCCTGAAGAAATCGATCCAGTAAAAGCTGTATTTGCCTCGCTGACTAGCGGTAACTTGCCGAATGAATACGAAAATTATTGGGTCACCAGGGATGGGAGACGGCGACTAATTGCCTGGTCAAACACTGCGCTGCTGAATCAGGATGGATCGATTAAATACATCATCAGTACTGGCATCGATCGCACCCAACGCAAGCAAGCAGAACGGCGTTTGCGGGCGCAGCAAACAATCACCTACATATTGGCAGAATCTAACACGTTTACAGAGGCGATTCCCAAAATTTTACAGGGGATGTGCTTCAGCTTGGGATGGGATTGGGGCGAACTTTGGGGCGTAGATCGGCAGTCGAATTTGCTGCGTTGCATTCATACTTGGCACGTGCCGTTATTGGCAGATGAAGCTTTGAAAAAGCCAAGAGAAGTGTTTGAGGTGGTTACCAGGCAGATCTGCTTTGCTATGGGTGAGGGATTGCCCGGTCGGATCTGGGCTGGGGGTAAACCAATTTGGGTGGTAGATGTGGTAGAGGAGGATTATTTTCTCCGCGCTCCAATGGCGGCTAATTTAGGACTGCACGGTGCTTTTGGTTTACCAATCAAAGATGAGAATGGAATTTTAGGGATACTGATATTTTTCAGCCGTGAAATTCAACTGCACGATGCCGAGTTACTCAAAATTATGGCGGCGATTAGCACTCAAATCGGGCAGTTTATCGATCGCAAACAGGCAGAATTAGACCTGCGGGAAACAACGCGGTTACAGCAGGCGATTTTAGAGAGTGCAAATTACGCGATTATTTCCACAGATGTAGATGGAATTATCCGCACTTTTAATCCAGCAGCTCAAGCATTGTTGGGATATGCGCCAGCAGAAGTAGTGGGGAAAAAAACCCTTGCTTTTTTTCACGATAAACAGGAACTATCGGCAGTAGGGGGGAAAGGGATAAACTCCCGATTGGAAGCAATTTTAGCCCAAGCGCGACATGGCGAACGCATTGAACGCGAATGGTCTTATATCCGCAAAGATCGGAGTCGCTTTCCAGTATTGTTATCGGTCAGCGCGCTGCGTGACGCAGAACATAACATTACGGGTTTTTTGGCAATTGCCAGCGATATCAGCGATCGCAAGCAAAAAGAAGCCGCACTCAAAGAAAGCGAAGAAAAATATCGCTCGGTTGTTAACAATATCAGAGAGGTTGTTTTCCAAACTGATAATCAAGGTTTGTGGACATTTCTCAATCCCGCTTGGACCGAAATTACCGGCTTTTCCATCGATGAAAGTATCGGCACTGATTCGTTTAATTGCATCCATCCCGATGACCGCCCGCGTCACGTAATGCTGTTTCACCCCTTGATTGAAGGTAAAAAAGAATACTGCCGTCACGAGGTGCGCTATCTGACAAAAGATGGCGAATTTCGCTGGCTGGAAGTATACGCCCGCCCGCTCCGGGATAAAAATAATGTAATATTAGGCACATCTGGCACCCTCAACGACGTAACCGAAAGGATGCGGACGCAAGAGGCGCTGCGGGTGAGTCAGGAACGCTACGAACTGGCAATTAGTGCGGGCAATGTGGGCGTCTGGGATTGGAATATTCTCACGGGGGAAATCTATATCGACCCCACGATTAAAGCGGCGCTGGGCTTTACAGATATGAATATTCCTAACACCTTGGAGGGGTGGCGAAGTCTTGTGCATCCAGAAGATTTACCACTGGTGTTAGAGGCTACCAACGCTCATTTAGTAGGCGAGAGCTTCCAGTATGAAATAGAACATCGGCGACTGCATAAAAATGGCAGCATCCGGTGGGTTCTCTCTTGCGGCACGGCATTTGAAGACGGGGAAGGCAGAATGTGTCGCATGACCGGGACGGATACGGATATTACGGAGCGCAAGTTGGTACAGGAAGCATTAGAAAGAGAGCGACAGCAATTGCAACAAATTATCGCCAGCGCCCCCGTAGCTATGGCAATGTTTGATACAAACTTGCGCTATTTGGCACACAGTAATAAGTGGTTAACCGATTATGACCTGGAAGGTATGGTAATAATTGGTTCGAGTCAATATCAAGTTTTACCGGATATTCCGGATAGATGGAAAGAAATTTATCAACGGGCGCTAAAAGGGGAAGCGATCGCATCGCCAGAAGATGTATTTGAACGGGAAGATGGCTCGAAAATTTATCTACGTTGGGCAATAGAACCTTGGCGTCATCCCGATGGCAGCGTCGGTGGGATTGTGATGGTTACCGACACGATTAATGAGTTAGTAGAAGCAAGGGAAGCCGCTTTAGAAGCATCGCGATTTAAATCCCGATTTCTCGCGAATATGAGTCACGAAATTCGCACCCCCATGAATGCGGTTTTGGGAATGACCGGGTTATTATTAGACACTAATCTCGACTCAGAACAGCGAGATTTTGTCGAAACAATTCGCATCAGCGGGGACGCGCTTTTAAGCTTAATTAACGAAATCTTGGACTTATCCAAACTCGAAGCAGGCGAGATGGATTTAGAAATCTTAGATTTCGACCTATCTATCTGCATTGAAGAAGTATTAGACTTACTCGCTCCCCAAGCTCATGCTAAAGGATTGGAACTTGCCGGTTTAGTGTATCAAAACCTTCCCATTCAACTGCAAGGCGATGCGGGGCGCTTGCGACAAATCCTCACCAATCTAATTGGAAATGCGATTAAATTTACCAGCGTTGGAGAGGTGGTGTTGCGAGCAGAACTGTTATCAGAAACCGCTAGTAGCGCTACAATTTGCTTGTCGGTGACGGATACCGGAATTGGCATTGCCCCAGAAAACCAAAGCAAACTTTTTGCGCCTTTTACTCAAGTCGATGCTTCTACAACGCGCAAGTACGGCGGGACGGGTTTGGGGTTGGCTATCTGCAAGGAGTTGGTTACTTTAATGGGAGGAGAAATTGCCTTAGAAAGTCAGTTAGGCAAAGGTTCTAAATTCTGGTTTACAGTTACTTTCCCTAAAGCTGTTTCTGCTGTTGAAAATCCAAAAATTCTTGCTCAGCGGCGGTTGTTAGTTGTAGATGATAACGCCACCAATCGCAAGGTTGTTTACCATCAAGCGGCGCGTTGGGGAATGCAAGTCGATGAGGCGGATAGTGCGGCGGCTGCTTTGAATGCTTTACACGCGGCTTGGGCCCAAAATATGCCCTATGATGTGGCGTTAATTGACCTGCAAATGCCCCTAGTTGATGGCGTCACTTTGGGAGCAGAAATTAAGGCAGATTTAACTTTAGCTGAAACGCCGCTGATTATGCTTGCCTCCACGAATCAAAGGGAGGAAGCGCAGCGTGCAATCAAGATAGGATTTGCGACTTATTTGGTTAAACCGATTAAACCATCCCGGCTTTTTAAGGCTATTACAAATGTTTTAGAATTCCAAACAGAACCTGGAATTATATCGGATGCCCAATTACCAATTACCAATTACCAATTACCAATTACCAATTGCAAATTAAGAATTCTCCTTGCTGAAGATAATTTGGTCAATCAAAAAGTAGCGCTGAAGCAACTGAAAGGTTTGGGCTATGATGCCGATGTCGCCGCGAATGGGGAAGAAGTTTTGCAGCTGATTGAAAAAATCCCCTACGATTTGATTTTGATGGATTGTCAAATGCCGGTTCTCGATGGTTTTGAAACTACGCGAGAAATTAATCGCCGTCCTGAAGAATCTTTCCCTGGCGGGCGTCGCCCTTTAATTGTCGCGATGACGGCAAATGCGAGGCAAGAAGATCGACAAAAATGTCTCGATGCCGGGATGGATGATTATTTGAGTAAGCCTATTTCTAAGGAAAAATTGGCTGAATTTTTACAGCGGTTTAGCCGCGCAATTTTACCGACAGAAGCAGGGATTTCGGATGAAGAAACAGAGGCAAGTTTACCCGATATAGATTGGGAATACTTGCATCAGCTATCTGAAAATAACGAAGAATTTGAATTAGAATTGTTGCAGATGTTCGTTGAAGATACTCAAGTTCATTTGGAGGGAATTAAACGGGCGATCGCATCGAATAATTTCCAGCAGTTTGAGCGAGAAACCCATCACATTAAAGGTGCTAGTGCCAACATCGGCGCGACTGCTATGCAGGTAACCGCAGAAAAATTAGAACAATTGGCTCGCTGGCAAAAGCTAGAGGAAACTACGGATTTATTAGCACAATTAGAACAAATTTTCAACCGCATTCAAGCTGATTTACAAAACCGTTAATAACCTTTGGAAATGAACATACAATTACGCTCGTTGACTTGGTCGTAACTAAAATTATCGGCTAACATGGATATAATTTTCAACCCCCGCCCTCGCTGGTCGTCATTGTCTTCAAATTCGGGAATTTCTTGCAATTTCTGGTTTAAGTTAAACGAGGGGCCATAAGACCAAATCCGAATTTCTATATGCCGTTCAAACCGCGTGGCTTCAAGATCAATTGGCGTTTCTGGCGGTAAATCTTTATGGGCGTGTTCGGCAATATTCGTAAAGGCTTCCCAAAGCAGCGTTTGACACTTATACCAGGTATCTTTATCGGGAATGGGCGGCTGATTCAACTGCTCAAACCACGACAATACTTCTGCACACACTCCTAGATCTGTCTTGACTTTAAGATTAATTTTTTTTAACATTGTGCTGACCTAATTATTCTATTCTTTTAATTGTAATATGAAAGAATCTTCGTTAAAAAAAAATATTTAGTTATACTAAAATAATTACTTGATTCTGCGATAGCGTGACTTAGAGTTTAAAAGATTTATGGTAAAAATTTTAATCATAGATGACGATCCCACCTTGCAACTGATTTTAAAAAAAAATCTCCAAAACCAGGGTTATGAAGTAATTTTAGCCAGCAATGGCGCAGCAGGAATTGCCCAAGCCAAACAGCACCATCCGGCTTTAATTATTTGCGACTGGATGATGGAAGAAGTGGATGGATTGGAAGTGTGTCGCCAGATTAAAGCGACTCGAGAATTGGCAACGACTTTTTTGATTTTGCTAACGGCGCGCAGCAATGTTGAAGATCGGATTAAAGGACTCGATGCAGGGGCGGATGATTTTGTTTCCAAACCGATTGAAATGAATGAATTAAAGGCGAGAGTAAGGGCTGGGTTACGGTTAAATCAGCTATACAAAGATTTGCAAAGCCAAAAGCAAGCTTTAGAGGGGGCAAATCAAAAGCTGCAAGCCGAATTAGACGAGGCGGCGGAATACGTGCGTCGTCTTTTACCCTCTCGGTTGAAAGGAACTGTGACCACAGAGGCGCGGTTCATTCCATCAGCAAGATTGGGGGGCGATTGTTTTGATTATTTTTGGCTGTACGATAGCCTTTTAGTCATGTATTTGTTGGACGTATCGGGACACGGAGTCGGGTCGGCGCTGCTGTCGGTTTCTGTGTTGAATGTTTTGCGATCGCAATCCCTCCCTAACACTAACTTTTTTCAACCCAGCGATGTCCTGAAGTCCCTCAATAATGCCTTCCAGATGGAGAACCAAGGCGAAAAGTATTTCACAATCTGGTACGGAGTTTACGACCAAATTAATCGGAAACTGATTTATGCCAACGCCGGACATCCACCCGCAGTACTTTTATCCGGCACATCTGAAAATACCCAAGTTAAACGATTGGAATCTTCAGGTTTACCAATTGGCTTCTTACCTGATACCGAGTATGAAGATGGTTATTTAGATATCTCTCCTGGCAGTAATTTGTACGTTTTTAGCGATGGCGCTTACGAAATACCTCAACCAAATGGCGAGATTTGGGGAATCGATGCTTTTATTGACTCGCTGACCAAGACAAATAATTCTAATCTGGAGTCAGTCATAGACCATATTCGCAATGTGAATCGCCATCAACCTTTTGATGATGATTTGTCTTTGTTAAGGGTTAACTTTGGTGGCTAATGCAGTAGGGGCGGGTTTATAACAATTCGCTGAACTGAGGCAGATCCTCTCTGATCTCGTTCCCAGGCAAGAGCCTGGGAACGAAAGGCGCGAACGGAGGCAGATCCTCTCTGATCTCGTTCCCAGGCAAGAGCCTGGGAACGAAAGGCGCGAGGATCTGCCTCGCTTTAAAATACCGGGTTTCTAGGTTCTTATTCTGTTTCCAGAATAGCTTTGTTGAACTCTTCTCGATTAGCAAAGGGGGTTAAAACCCGATCCATTTTAGTCAATTCAAACAAGATTCTGATTTGGTCGTTAATTGAGCAAATATAAAATTTACCCCCAGCCGACCGTACTGTTTTGCAAGCTAACAATATTGACCCTAAACCAGAACTATCCATAAACGATACCTTCTGGAGATCTACTAATACTATTGCCACGCCTTTGTCCACAATATCGCTAACATCTCGACGCAGTTTATTTCCCTTAATACCGTCTAAAATTCCCTCTGGTTCAATGACTTGTAATACATCATTCATTTTCAACATTGGTTTTTCCTGATGATTCTTTTTTCCTTCTAATTTTGACATGTTTTGCCTCTGATATCAAGGTTTTTAACAACTTTTAACTCTGGGGATATAGCCGAAAAGTTTAACGACTTGCTAAAGCTGTGAAAAATCTAGCATCAACGCAATGCCGAGAAATTTCAAAAGCTTCAAAATAGCCGTCTTTTTGACCTAATTCCCGCGCCCAAAACCGAGATAGAACCAGGATGGCATCGAGTTGCATAAAGGTTTTCTCGCTCTCGGATTCATAACAACCAATCGCGGCAACTTTGTCCTCAATTACCGAGCTAATATCGACAAAAAAGTTAGGTTCAAACCCGCGCAGAAAAACCGGCGGCGCTGAGAACCAGAGCGGAATATTTTTGCGCGTTGCTACGTTAGAAACCGCAACCGAACAAATTTCATGATCTCGGTGTCCGTATTTCTCCGATTGGGGGGCATGCGTAATAATTAGATCGGGTTGAATGCGCTGGATTGCTGCTTCCGCAACCCTGATGACTTCTTGCGTTGAGAAATTGCACTCTTGCAGCGCGTAAAACTCATAAATTGCACCGATAATCTTGCCTGCTGCTTCGGCTTCCTCGTGCCGTTGACCTTTGATAGATGAACGAGAAAGATTGCCATCGGTTAAGATTAAACAGCGAACCTTCCACCCAGCTAGCGACATCAAACGCAAGGTTCCAGCAGCCGGTAGCACTTCATCGTCAGCATGAGAATAAATTGTCAAAACAGTCCGCTGCTTGGAGTTGGAAGAAGAAGAATTGGAAAATAAATCGGCGTTCATGACCTCTGGTAAATTAAGAAAATAACAGATTAAGCATCAGCAGGTGGTTGCCACATAGATGCGCGAATAACGCTCCACAAAAGTGACAAGTTATAAATTGCCCAACCTGCATTTAATAGATGCACCCAGGGATATTCTAAACTGCCAGTCGCGAAGTGGAAAAGGCTCCACAACATGCCTAAAATAGTGAGGCCGAAGATGAGTAATTGAGGCCAAACCAGCCGGACGTAAATTCCAGCTTGTCGCTGTTTAGGCGTTACTTGGAATTTAATCGGGCGATTGGTAAATACGCTCACGACTGCTTGGATAAACAGGGGAAACAGAGCGATCGCATATTGTTCCGATCTCCAAAGTTCTCGCGCCGGAATGCCCCAAGTCGCCGCTAAAAACGTCATCCGGTTCAGGATAAAAGCTGGAAAAAAGTGAATGGCAAAATCAGAACCGTAGCTTTTAACGGGTATCGTTTCCGTGAAAAAATAAATAATCGGGCAGACAATAAAAACCAAGGTAGCAAATCCGGAAAAATAGCTATACATGGTTTGGAAATACTGTAGCCGCTGCCAAAAAGTCAGCCCAGGTTTTGTGAGGGGATTTTCCCGCAGTAAAACTTGAATCGTTCCTTGAGACCAACGCAACCGTTGTTTTAAAGTAGAACTAAGGTCATCGGGTGCTAAACCTTTTGCCATTAATTCGTTGTGATAAACAGATTTCCATCCAGCAGAGTGCAGGCGCATTGCCGTATTCATATCTTCGGTAATACTGATGCTGGATACGCCCCCAATTAATTCCGCTTCATATAACCGATTCTCGTCCTTTGCCCAGTCATCAGAAAAATGCTGCAATCCCACACTAACTAGGGCTTCACGCCGTATGATCGCATTCGTTCCTGTATAAAAAGCGGCATTCATACCATCTTTTCCTTGCAGGATGGGGCCATAAAATAAATGCGCGCTATGTCCGAAAACATCGCCCTGAGGAAGGTTATAAAAATCTTGGGGAGTTTGGACAAAGCCAACGCGATTGCTTTCGTATTTTCCTTTGAACAAATCGTAGGTATAAAAATACGGCAAAACCCGCTTGATAAAGTGTGGTTCCAGAATATGATCGGCGTCCATTGTCATCACAAACTCGCCCGATGTGTCAGCTTCAAACAGGGCGTAATTAATGTTACCGGCTTTCGCATGGTGCGGCTTACCCGCAGGTTTTGGACGAGCAATATAGCGCAGGCGCGACAGTTCAACTAATTCTACTTCTTTTTCATAAATCGCTTCTTCAAGTAATTGCCGTTCTAGTTTTAGGCGTTCTTTCAGATTTTGAGACTTAGGAGGTATACCCAGCACGTATTGTCGCAGACTTTGTAAAAATTGCACCACCGTATGTTTAGAATAGTCGTCGGAATAGGCTTGCAAAAATTGTTCCGCTGCTTGCACGTCGGGTAAGAGATTATCTAATTCTTGAAGACGCTCAACTAGACCCTCGCGCTCACCATCAATTCGCTCAGCTTCCCGTTGCAATAAGGGCGATTGTAAATCTTCTAAACTTAACTTTTCCGTCATCGCCCGCATCGCGTTTGAGTTGCCATCATCTAACACGTAAACGCGCAACTTTGTCGGCGGATAATCTAAAGCCAAAGCCGATTTAGCAGTTGCTTCTACAATATCGATTGGCTCGTTATAGCAAGTGACAAAAACATCAACTGTAGGCCATTGTTCTTTTGGTAAAGGTGGCGTCATTTTATCAAAAGATTTCACCTGACGTTCTACGGGACGCCATAACCCGATGGTGAACATCACGCCGCCAAAATAGCTGTAAATTTCTGCCAATAGCAAGGGAATTGCTAGCCACAGCGCATCAAAGTTAACCGAATGGGTGATGCGCCAGTACAAATACCACGCGCCAAAAATTAAGTTAATTTCTGCCAGGTAGCGAAATAATAGCGTGCGCTTTTTCAGCCTAGTGCGAATATTGCCGGAAAAGTTAGTTGAATTTTCTAACACAGAATTGGAAGTAACCATCACACCTCAACTAAGAATTAAAAAACTAAAGAACGCCCGCCTCTTGCTTGGTAAAGCAGGCTTTCTAAAACTACCGCATTTGTATTAACGTCAATTGCGTTATTGACGCCCAAGCGAGGATTTTCATAGCGCCCTGCTAGATAGCCTCGATGCGGGGCTGCTAAGTTTTGTACTGACTCCCGCAGCTTTTTAGCATAGGGTTCGTTTGGCATTAGTGCTGCCCAAGCAAATGCAGCTTTTGTACTTAAAAATCTCAAATGGGGGAAGGTTCTCCCCTCAATATTAATTGGCATCCAAGATTGACCGTTAGCATAGACGCTGTAGTATAAAAAGTAAGGCGGACGAGCGATGGAATCTTCGTTTACGGCTGTCAAGATTCCCGTAGTTTCAAAGCGTTTTGCTTGCAATTTGAAAATATTTAAAACGTGAGGCTTAATCGAATCATTCCAACCCAACTCTAAGCCCCAGAGTAAATAAGGGTCGCTGGTTAAATAATTACTCGCGCCAGAATTGCTTAAATTTCGTCGATCGATTTGTAATTCAATACCATCAATTTGAATTGTCCTAACGGGTGGATTGTTTAAAGCATTTACTGCTTCGATATTCCATAGTTTTAAACTATAGGCGGCATATTGTTCGTAGCCAAATCGCCCTTCTTGTACGAGGCGAATTCTGCCGTTGCTACCTGTAATTCCACCTTGTAACCAACCGTCTTTAACCAGTTGGGATAAATTCCATTTCGCAACGATCTGATCGCAGCGTTCTTGGAATTGGGGATAATGCGATCGCAAAACCCGCAATCCGATCAAAAACCTCGCCATATCCAGCGCCGACCATCCGCTTGTCCCCCTGGGATCGGGTGTATTATCCAAACGCATCATCTGCGCTGTATTGGTGCTATAAGCTTTATTTGGCAACCCCGTTGCGGGGAGGGGCAATCTTTCCAAAGTCTGCAACAATCGATTTATTTTGTTGTTAAATTCCTCGGTTTTAATTAACCCCAATTGGTGCGCCGCGTGCATCCCTAAAATTGCACTACCCTGATCCCACCAAGTCGTCCAAGGATAGTTTTCCACCGAATTAACAAAACCCGTTTGAGCATTCCAATTGCGATCAAAATACTGCCAAGCGCGTCTAGCAGCAATTCTATCCGCATCTGTCGTTAATCTCGGTGGATCGTCAGCGACAGGTGGCGCAGCGGGTGGTGCAATCTGGCGTGCAGGTTGCGGTGGCGATACCTGTTGAACTGGTTTCTGAATCGCAATGGGGGGAGGTAAAGAAGGTTTTTCAGCGGTTGCAACATGTTCTTGAAAAGGTATAGCAGGCGGTGGTGTTGTAGGTAGCGAGGGACTAGGAGGTTGCCAATCTCTGTGATAATAATCGGGCAAAGCGATTAATTGACGGCGTTCAAGGAAGAGATACGGAGACGCGGAGACGGGGGGATGCGGAGACGGAAAAGGACGCTCTGAGTGGGAGACAAGGGAGAGTCGAGAGTCTTGTGCAAGAAACCCGGTTTCTCTGAAAAATTCTGGGTTTGACAGGCAGAAATCGGCGCAGAAACCGGGTTTCTGACTCCACCCATCCCGCCCGGAAATAAATTTCCGGGCTAATAGCGAAAGTCCATTAAAATGGACTGAAAATTTTGGCTCAGTCGTCTTTAGACGACTTTCGCTATTAGCCAGGGAATTTATTCCCTGGCGGGTATTGCAGCAGGTTGACGAGCATTGCCATACCTGTACCTCCGGACAAACCAATTGTTGCTGATTGGTTGTCGCGCATAAAAATACTGGTAAAATTGCGATCGTCATTGCTATCATTGTCGATTTATCTCAGTCGGTGAAACGTAAGTAAAAGCAGGATTGCTAACAGCGGTTTTGTAACCATCCGATTTGTTACCGTTGTCATTGTAGAGCGCCCAATCACATTCTTTATCGATGTTGAAATACATAATGCCTTGCACTCCGGGAGCAGCAGCTAGATAAGTGTAAGCATCGTTAACCCATTTGTCTTTATCACTACTATTTGCGCCAGTTTTGTTGTAACTGGTGCTGGCGGTTTGAGCGATAAAAATTGGCTTGCCAGGAGCCATTTTTTCCATCCGTTCGATGTAAGGTTTAAACGCATCGGCGGCGTTCCCCCAGTTTTTCCAATCCGATCTAGGACAGTAGCCCCAATTGTAAGCGCTGAATGCGACTACATCTACTTTATCGCTTCCCGGATAATAATTCTCAAATCGATGCCCCTCTTCACTCCAACCATTCGGTGCAAACACCCAACGCACGGCATTTCTCGGTACGCCCGCTTCGGCAAAAATCCGCTCAATCCGTTCGTAAGCTAATTTAAAGTTTACCGGATCTTTGCCGTAAGTTTCATCTCCCAGGATGTTCATTTCTTGCATCGGGGCAATATACGCAATTCGCCCTTCTCCTTTACTTGCCCAATTTGCATAAGCGCGGGCAATTTTTCTCAGGGAATTGTCAATATCTCCCTTAGCAACTTGTGCCGCCGTGCGGGTAGTATCTAAATTGATAAAAGCGGTGTATCCGTTCTGCCGCAACTTTTCTAGACGCCCTCCTACGTTAAATGCGGGATTGTTGTCTTCCATGTTCATAAATATACCAGCCAAGGTATGCCGCTTACCCGCCCATGCATCTATTTGGCGCAATTCGGAATCAATTACCCGCTGATCTCCGCCATAGCCTTTGGTGTAAAGTCCTAACAAGACGGGAGGTTTAGAAGCCGATACATTTTGCGACAATCTGGGGCGAGGATTAGTTTGTTTAACAGCCGTTTGTAGTACGCGCTTTAGCGCCCCGTTTGTAGTAGGCGCTAAAGCGCCTACCGCTACTGGTATATTTTGCATCCCGTAAATGCTACCCCCCAGCACCAGGAGGCATATTAATCCAGGCGATCGCTTGATAAACTTCAGCATTTCTTCACCTCTAACTCACTTAGTATCTAATTTGACGGAAGTTGCTGCGGTTGCCGTTCCCGTTTTATCAGTAGACACCCAGTAAGTGCCAGTATTATCAGAAACCAAGCGTGCTTTCGCCGTTGCAGTCATCGGTAAACCGCGACCGGAATTTCCCCGTTCAACTGCCTCCCACCAAGGGGAATTCATGGCTTTAATCGGGCGGATTAAAGGTTGCCGATTGGTTGCCTGGTACAGTAAAGATTGCAAAATCGTGCTATTCGTAGTTCCGGTGAAGCCAAAGGCGGTTTTGCCGGTTTTTTCGTAAAAGCCTTCATAATATCCAAGTAATGGATTATATAAGTCTGTCGTCGCCTGCCATAATTGACGGGCATATTCATCGTCGGGAAACAGGGCGTGAAAGGCAAACGCGGCGGCGGTGCTGACCATGCGTGTATCATCGGATACTGGTTTACCGTCATTCCCCAGCGCCGCCCAAGGTTCTCCCTGACCGATAATCGTGCTATGTACGATGTAAGGTTCGCGGTCAATTAACGTGGTGGCTGAGGCGGTGAAAGTGCCGGTACTACGGTAGCGCTGAGCTTGGGCGCGCAGCATTGCCGTAAGGAATTGGCGCATTTGTGGTTCTGGGCCTAATTCCAAACCGTATGTCAGGAAAGGATTGCTAACCGTGTATTGATTGATACTTGAATTTACATTCGCTCTTTTGCGTTGCGTCGGGATGTTAAAATCTTCTACCTTGCTGGTTTCGTACTCGCCGCCGATGGCTGAATTTGCCACATCAAAACCCCACATCTGAAAGGCGCGGGCGGCGTATTCTTCGTAACCCAAGCGAGTTTCGGGGTTGAAGCGTTGGGAAGGTTGCCCGGTATCATCTTTAACAGAAACGGCACTGTAAAGCATCCCATCGCGCACAACTCGCAGATACGACCAATTCAACAACAGTTGATCGACGGCGTTGGTGTATTCTGGATGGTAACTTTTTAAGTTATAAAGTGCTGCCAGAAGTCGCCCAATATCTAATGCTGAAAATCCCGTTGGTTCGGCAACTGGTTTTGAATTGTAATCTACAGGTTGTAATGTGCGAATATCGTATCCCCGCGTCGGTAACTCGGCAGCAAATAAAGGTAATTTGCCTAAAGCTGCTAACAAATGTCGGGTGCGTTGGTCAAATTCTGTCTCTGAAATAATCTCAAGGGTATCTGCTGCTTGCAGTGCGGCGAGATAATCGCCCAATCCCCATATTGTTGCTGCTTTTGTGTCCGATCGATCGCTCACCAACCCAGTTTTCGGCTGATAATTGGCCCTAAAATAGCTCCACGCTACCTCAGCATACCGCCGTTCTACAGCCGTCAGCGGTCTAGCTAACTCCAAACGCGAGGACAATTTCCCCACCGAGGGAATGGGTGCGACTGCAACAACGTTAGTTTCCGCAGGTTTTGCCGTCGCAGTTGCCGCCGGGGGTGGTGCGGTGGGAGTTGGCGCACTCTGTGGTGCGGTGGGAGTTGGTGCAGTCTCAGGTGTGGGATTCGAGGGTGCAGCAGCAGCATTATCCCCAGATGGTGAAGCAAAAGTGACTAAATTTGACCCAATTAAAGGGCGATTCCCCCTCGCTTTGAAATAAAGGATTTCCAGAATTAACCCATTGGTATTGCCCGTGAGAGATTTATTCGGTTGTTTGCTTTCCTCATAAAGTCCGGCGTAGAAACCGCCGTTATCAGGACTTTTCAAACTTTTTACCGCCTCAAAAACTTTTTGGGCATAAGGGTTATCTGGATAAAGATAGCGCCAGCCATAAGCTGCTTTGGTGCTAATGTTGCGAAACTGGGGAATCTGTTCGTTTTTTTCGGTAATCGGTGCCCAAGCTACCCCGTTTGCATAAACGGTGTTGTAGATAAAATAAGGTGCTTGGTCGAGGTTATCTTCTGTTACCGCCGTTAGCTGCCCTGTGGATTCATAGCGACGCTTTTGCGCTTCAAAAACCCTGGCGGCATATTCTTTCAAAACCCCTTCTAACCCAAATTCAATTCCATCTAAGATGTAGGATTCGCTGACTACATAATTGTTGGCATTGGTGGCTTTGTAGTCGCGGGTATCTACCGGAATTTTGACCTTGTTTACGTCAACAAATTTAAACGGTTCTAGCGCCAGTGCTTTTGGTGCTTTAAATCCCCAAAGTTCGTAACCTCTGGCTGCATATTCCTCGTAACCCAATCGCCCTTCTTGCACCAACAATGTTTTGTTGTCAGGTAGAACAGTCGCCCCAAAAAGTTGTCCTTCTTGGAGAGACTTTGCCACGTTCCACTTCGCGACAATTCCTTTTAGCCAATCGTTGTATTGAGGATGGCAGGTACGCAAAACGTGGAACGCGGCAAGGATGCGACCAATATCCAAAGCAGACCAACCAATTCCTCGTTCTATGGGATTATTTCCATAATCAACCATTTGCCCGTTGGCTGCGTTATAAACCTTGTTGGGCAAGGTATCTTCAAACAGTTTCAAATTGCCGATATTGGTGAGAAATTTGTTGAGGCGATTGTCAAAATCTGCTTGGTCAGTTAAATTCAGCCAGCGCGCGGCATTGAGTGCCATCAAGTAATTGCCCATATCCCAAAGCGTGCCGGAAGGATAACCGCCAGTTGAGTTGGTAAATCCCGTCGCTTGCTGATAGTTATTCAGGAAATATTGCCAAGCAGTTTTAGCGTCAGCAAGTTCTTCTGGCGTTAGGGGTGAGCTAATTTCAGCGCAGACATTCGATGTCGCAGCGGCTGGGGTTTGAGCAAGCGATCGCATCCCAGTACCAATCACCACTAAAGGCTGGAACAACAACCCCACTAAAAATAGGGAAATCAGTTTTATCCGCTTGTTTAGATACCGTTTTATTGCCATGAATTTTTCTTTCATTTCAATCTAACCGTTCTTTCCCCTTGACTTTTTTATCGTCTATCTTGTGACACTCCTGCCCAAACCGTTAAAGGTTTTCCAACCTTTTTATAAAGTAAGCTTTCCAGAATCACGCCGTTATTATTGGCGGTCAAAGACTTGTTAGGCTCATTCAATTCTTCGTAAAAACCGTTGTACCACCCCTTGGGTGAATTCAAGTTATATTGGACAAAATTAAACAACTCAGTTGTGTAATTGCTGTTGTAAAGCACGTGCCAACCAATCGCCGCTTTGGCGCTAACAAACCTTAAATTGTTGTATTTTTTCCCAGTATCGGTAATCGTTGCCCAAGCATCTCCATTGACAAAAAGAGTACTGTAAACAAAGTAAGGTTCCCGATCCAAATTATCTTCAGTAACAGCAGTTAACTGATTGGTGGCTTTATACCGTGCTTCTTGCGCGGCTAAAACTCGGTCTGCATAAGCTTTTGGTAATGCTTGAAATCCCGTTTCAATTCCATCCAAAATAAATGGTTCGCTCAAAACGTAGTTATTCGCACCGGAGTTTTTAGCATCCCTTTTATCGTAGGGAACGCCATAGCCGTAAAGATCGACAAACGCAGCATCGGATTGATATTCCAGGGCTTTATCTACTTTTAACCCCCAAAGTTTTAGTCCATAAGCGGCATAATTCTCGTAGCCTAAACGTCCTTCTTGGTTGTATTGTTCTTTGCCGTTAACTACCGAAGTTCCATACATTTGACCGTCTTTTGTCAGACGTTCAACATTCCAATGTCTCCAGACTGCTTGGGTTCGCCGCCGCAATTGGGGATACTTGGTTTCCACAATTTTTAGCCAGAGTGCTAGCCTACCTAAATCTAAAGCTGACCAGCCTATTTCTTCCCGCTTTTCTAATTGACCGTAATTGACGGGAATTAAGGTTTTGGAGTTGTAAACTTTGTTGGGTAATTCACCTTTGTATAAAGGCATTCTTGCCAAAGTTCGCAACGTTTGGCGCATTTTGGTGTAAAATTCATCCTCTGGAATCAGATTCAGTTCTTTGGCACTGACTAAGGCCGCGATCGCAGCTGCTTGATCCCACATCGTCACCGACGCAAATCCATCGACTGAATTGACTAATCCCGTCTCTTCGTTCCAATTTGCTTGAAAATATGCCCAAGCTGACTTCGCCATCGCCATTTCTGCCGCAGTCAAAGTGCTGCTGGCAAAATTTGGGGTTATAGTCGCGGCATCGGCTGAAGTTACCGGATTACCCGGCAATTTCGTCGATTGAGCGTCCAATTGGGCAATTTTGGCACTCGCTGATAATTCGGCAGTTGGCGTGGGAGACGGTGTTGCTTTGGATAAATTGCGATTCAGCGTGTTGGATAAGGATTGTAGACTTGCGATCGCTACAACGGCAGTCACTACTCCCCCAACAATTGCCAGGATTGATAAACTCTTTGGTGGTGGTTCGAAACCTTCATTCATAACCAATTGGGTGAGTTTTTTACGCACATTGAACTTGCAAGCTGGGGCGAATAATTGCACAATGTGCGCTCGCCCCTGCCTGCGGTTTACTGTATCAGCTCTTTGTCAGCTGAGATTGTTGGGTTTAACCCTTCTTTACTTCCAACATAAATCACAATTGTGAAATATTTGTGAAATTCAAGTTGATTCAAACTACACTTTGGGAAAAATTAAGTAAAAAATCTTTCCCACTCTACTTGGAATTAGGGATGCAAACCCTTGAGATTAAGAACGTTTAACGGTAAATGACAGCCCTAAGTTCACCTAGAAAACCCTCGGCTACACCTGATGCCATTCGACCGCATACCCGTTCTTGTGTCTTTCTTTGATTTAGTATTGCCACTTCTAGCGAAATACCCCAGAGTGAAAATACTGAATTTCCTTGTCAGGTATTTTGTAGTTGTCCGCACATTCGCCCACATATAACCTTTGACACTGACTCAGCATTTCAGGACTTACGCAAGCGCGTTGCCAGAAACCCGGTTTCGACCTTGATCTCTCGCAACCAAACCAACGATTTTTCGGATCACCTTTGTTTCTTTGCGTAATTCCTGCATTTATGATTGAAAAGTGAAATCTTTATCCGCTCGTGCTTTGCGATCGCCGTCTGGGTACATAACACCCCAATTTTCAGCTATCGAAACCAACCTAATCAAAAATTCATCCGCAATTGACCTGTAAACGAGCGATTATTGTAGTCATCTCCAGCGCGATTTCGCACGTTGGAGTTACCATAACCAAAATCTGCTTCTACATTGGGCGAAATCTTTGCCGTACAGCGACCTTGATAGCTATAAGCATTATCAAAAGTTCCATCAAGTCGCTGTTGTCCGAAGTTACCAAATACCCGACACCGCAGAAACTTGGTAATATCTCCTTCCCATCCAACTTCGCCGTTATAAACTAAAAAGTCTTGTGGGGAAAAATAACCACTCTTTTGCGAGCGGTCTTCTTCGTAACTCCAAGTAAATAAATTAGCCGCCACAAAAAACTGACCAAATTTACGCTCTAACCGGCTAAAAGTCTGGTCTTCGTGGTTTCCATCGTTGTATTGACCCCGACGGTACAGCGTGAAAAAGCTCGTATTCCGGTCGATCTGCCAGTACACATTTGGCCCAAACCGCCACGCTGTAATTTGATTTTCTAACGTTTGGGCATTGAATTTATAAGGCCCTTGTTCCAGAACTCCCGACAGAGATAAAGCAGAATTTAACTTACCATCCGATGTCAGGCTACTAAAAATCGATGCCTCCGCCTTAAAGTTAAGATTGAGCGCAGTCGGCAGTCGATTAAATACATCCACTCCCCCACCCGCTTGCAGGTTAACTGGCCCAATTTTTCCTTCCCATACTGCTTGTAAGGGAATGTTCGTGACGGTATCAAAACCGCGTTGTTCAAACGTGTTATACCCGCTTTTGAAGCGAATTGCTTGACCGTTTGGTAACCGAATCCGAAACGTTGGTTCGATGAATTGATTGTGCTGACCGTAGTTATCCTCGTCGTCGCGAAAATCAACTTGCAACCCTTCTAATTTCAATTGGGATGCCGATCCCGGTTCGGGCGGTTTCTCGGTTGGAGGAGCAACTTCCGGCGGTTTAACAGGTGCGGGTTGCGATGGAACCGGCGTATCCCGGTTGGGTTGCAAGTTCTCCGGTACAGCAATTAATTGCTTGTTCAAAGAAACTGTTGTCGCTTCCACACCGTCGTGGGGCATTGATGTCAGTTCCCTTGGAACAACCGAAGCAAACTCTTCCGGTGCAGCATGTAACTTTGCTGCTCCCATTATCCAAATACTCACAAACCAAATTAGCCCCCAAGGGCGTCCCAGCAAGCACGGCACCAGCAGAGGTGTGTAGCGATGATTATGCCGTGCGCCAGAAAAAACATTAAACGGGCGCATTACTAATTATACCACAAGTGGTTGAAATTTACCTCCATCTATTGTAGTAATTTATTTTCTCTATATGTCTATTTTTGATACAAAACTTAACAAAACGCCAAACGCGCAGAAACCGGGTTTGTTTAAGAAACCCGGTTTCTCATCCCAAGTCAACAGTTAACGCTTAGATTCGAGGTTTCTGGTATGAGTTATAGAGCGATGGCTTACACTATTTTTACGCGGGGATGGCATACTCGGAACCTCTGGTTGTCGCCAAAGCAATAAAGGAATAGTAATAGTACCAATAATCATTACAATTGCAGAAGTTATCCAGATAATTAAGCGACTGGGGCGATAGTCGCCGCGCTCAATTTGCCATAAAACTTTGTTGTAGCGCCACGCTGATAAAGCAACCAAGATAATGCCGATAATTACCAAACCTACGCCGATAGTTTGAGAACTGATAAACGAGTGGGCGGGCGAGTCTTTTCCGGTTACGGAAGATTGCAATTCCCGCAAAAATAAACCAAAACGAGCTATAGCAAACCCAAATCCAATCAAAGCAATAGAAGTCCGCAACCAAGCCAAAAAAGTACGTTCGTTAGCTTGATGCTCTCGCTGGCGGTCAATTTTTGGCGGTCTGTCCATTTTTAATCTTTACTGCTAATGGCTAATTGCTAATCGATCATGGTCAAAATAGTTTAGCCATTAGCCATTAGCAATTAGCCAGCCATTAGCGATAGTTTGTAAATTGCAAAGCCACCGGATAATCTTCTTGCTTCAATCGCGCAATTACTGCTTGCAATTCATCTTTATCTTTAGCGGAAACGCGCACGGCATCGCCTTGGATCGAAGCTTGTACTTTTTTAAATTCGTCTCGAATCAATTTGCTAATTTCCTTAGCAATTTCTTGGCTAATGCCTTTTTTTAGTTTAATTTCTTGCCGGACGCGATTCCCACTGGCTGGTTCAACTTTGCCGTAGTCAAATATTTTTAGCGACAGGTTACGCTTGGCTGCTTTCTGTTGCAGAATCGTGTGAACCGACTCTAAAGTGAACTCGCTGTCGGTGTTCACCGTAATCGATTCTTTTCCTAATTCCAAGGTTGTTTTCGTATCTTTCAGATCGTAGCGACTGGCGATGTCTCGTGTGGTTTGGTCTACAGTATTGACCAATTCTTGGTAATCAAAATCGCTGACAATATCGAATGAATATGTAGATGCCATAATAAATTGGTGAAGTGTGATTGGTGAAGTGTAATTGGTAATTGGTAATTGGTAATTGGTAATTGGTAATTATTATTCCTATTACCCATTACCCATTACCCATTACCCATTACCCATTACCCAATTTTTGTAAAAGACTCAAAACCATTAAAGTGCCGATTCCCAGGGAACCGATACCGAACATCAGAGAGCGCGCCAGCGGCAAGTTCAAGATATAAAATACCGAGAACAGCAAGCGGGCGACTAGGTATGCTAGAGCAGCAACTACAGCCAAGGACGAATTTACACCCGTCACGTAAGCCATCAGTGCTGCTGCCGCAAACATCATAAACGATTCAAAGCCATTTTGATGCGCCCAAGTCGCCCGCTGAGCATAGTCCGGCAATTTATCGAACATGGCACGCGGTGCAGCCGTATCATAGCCGACCTGTTGCCGTCCGTAAGCCACCACCAAAAACGGTAGATATACCAGAACGGCAGCCGCTACGATACTGGCAAGCAGAATAACAGACACCGACAGTTGAGATAGCATCATTCACCTGTACTTTAAAAGTTTAATTTCTGCTAATAATTAATAACTAATAGCTGAAGCTTAGCCCAATTAGCCATTAGCCATTAGCAATTAGCAATTAGCATAACTTTGCAGGCAAATAATCGCGCCACGCTAATCAAAGTAAAACAACGTCACCAGTTTTCGTTGGTCTTCTGCATCCTTGCAAGTTTGCAGCAGCGTGCGGCTATCGTGAAACGCAAAGCAAATTAGCTGCTGACACCGAGTGACGATTTCCTGATTACACAAAGCACTCGCTTCTCCCAAAGGCAGATGATCGTTTTCTGGTTTTTCCACCAAATGCATCACCTGTTCTAGTAATTCGCGAGATTCGCGGGGCTGACGCTCCAAACTTTGAGGTAAAATCACCGTCAACAGTTTGGGGTCAGCTCGCATCGCCCCTCGGATCGCAGCACCGTTGGTGCCACCGGCACCGGAGGTGATCAACCGATTGCCCGATAAAACTAGGGCATAGCTCATCATCTCAATTAGATGTTGATGGGTAATCGGAACGTGACGCGACCCCAACAGGGCGATCCGCTTAGCACCCGTTTGCTGGATCGTTGCCAGTTCTTGGACTAATACATCGACGTTGGAAATATCTATCGACTGACTCAAGGGCGGGTAGAGGCTGAACGACCTAGTTATTGTAACAAACCTTGACTATTGCAGGGTCACGGCAGTTTCTAATCCTAATTTAGCCATCAGCCGGTCAATTTCAAAGTGATGCCCGATCGTTTGATACGCGCACTGTACCTTAACTGGTTCGTGCAAGCGCACTTGTCCAAAGGCGCGGTCGATAATTTCCACGGTGGTGAGGGTATCCAAATCTACCGACAACACCGGAATTTCTACCTCTTCGGCGCGACTGAGGATAAACTCAACTGGGGGGATGTGTCCGGTTAAAATCAGGCACTGGGTGGAAGATTCCAACGCCGCCATTTGAAGATCGGTGCGATCGCCTCCCGTTACCACTGCCATATTTCTTCTTTGACGGAAATACTTCAGCGCCGACGATACATTCATCGCACCGATGGTGAGGCTTTCGACCATTAAGTCCATGCGTTCCTTGCAGCAGAGTACTTCTGCCTGCAACTGGTGTACGAGTTCGCCCACGCTGACGCTTCGCAGCAGGGTGTTACGGGGTACTATTCCCAACAGGGGAATGTGTCGATTTTCCAAAAACGGTTTGACGATCGTCGAGACGATCTCCAACTGTTCTGAGGGGACATCGTTGAGCAAAACACCCAGCAAGCGATCGCCCAATCTTTGCTTTGCCGACACCAGCTTATGCACCGCCAGAACCGATTCAAACCGCGCTACCAGAAGAATCTTTGCGTCGATGCACTCAGCCATGTCCAATAACGACAGGTTAAACAGACTGCCTTCATCGAGGTTCCCAGGTCCTTCTAAGAATACTAAATCTCCACCGGGCGTCGCCAGGGTTTGCGCCAGTAAGGCGGCGTAATCAACTCGATCTTCCCCCACCATCCGCTTTTGGATCGTTGTTTCATCGAGAAACAGGATTGTTCGTAGCAAACGGTTTTCCTTTAGGTGCAGTAGCGGCGCCAAAAACTTCACATCTTCATCGATGCCATCGGTATGGGCATCTTCCCAACAAGTTCCTAGCGGCTTACCATAGGCGATGTCGAGTCCGCGTTTCTGTAACTGCGGGGTCATTCCCAGGATCGTGGTGGACTTACCGCTGCAAGCTTCAGTTGAGCCTACTAGCAGATATTTTGACCCTCTTTTTCGTGTTTTCTCAGTGGATTGTGGCACACTAATTACTCCTGTATTCAACAAATGTGACAGGCACGACTGACGCCAAATCCCCCTCTCCCCTCGATTCCGGGCGCTTTCGCGTCCCAGTGGAAAAACTTGTTTTGACAGTGGAAGAGCGGTACTAAATTTTAGTTTCGGGAAAAATTTACTAAAAAACTTTTTTCCCTGGGATGGGGGGAGCAGGCGGGAGTCTTAAATCGTTTAAATTTGGTAACTGGGGTCAAGCCCCATCATTCATTCTAAGTGCAATTCAGTCTGTTAAGTTGTTGAAAAATTGTCACAATCGACGGGATTATTCATCTAGACGCAAAAGCTTGCGGTAGAAAGTTTTGGAAAAATCTATCGTGCGAGTGCCTCTGTAATTCATCAGCAGTTCAATTAAGAATTTAACAAATTCAAAATTAGCCATTGTCACTTCATAACTCAGCTCGGCATTGCCGTCAAAGCGCATCTGACACCGGGTTAAGTCTGCTGGCAGGTTAGCGATGTTCCAGGTGGCGATGAAGGGGATGCTTTTACCGCCTTCAATTTTGCGTTCGCCCTCCAAACTGCCTTCTTTGTAGAGGCTGATCGCGTAGGGTAACACTTGGCGCTGGTTCCCTTGGTAGTAGGGCATGTAGACGGTCAAAGTTTGGGGAGGGGCGGGCTGTAGTTTGTCGATAGACATATAGGTATTTTCCTCGCTCTAGCTATATTGATTGAGTTGCGGGCGCGTCTTTGCAGCGGAGAATCGCTGCCTCATCTATTATTATTCCCACGCAGCGGGGTGTGGAGTGCCACCCAAATCAACCCGGTTTCTCGGAAAAATCATGGGTTTGGCCACCAGAGATCCAGGTGGAAACACGGTTTTTGGCCTCGTAAGGCTGCTCTTGTCGGCAGAATCTCCGTACCAAGAGGCGCAGAGAGTGGCAAAATATGGAAAACCTCTCGGCTAACCCTTATGACACCTCTGGTTGCAAACTACTACCTAACCTACCGTTGCAACGCCCGCTGTCATTTTTGTGATATTTGGGCGCTAGAACCGGGGAAAGAAGCTGATTTTGAGACAATTTGCCGTAATTTGGTAGATTTGCGCCGTCTGGGAGTTAAATACGTAGACTTTACCGGCGGCGAACCACTGCTGCGAGCAGATGTAGGTGAAATCTACACCGAGGCGAAACGGCTGGGATTCACGACCAGCATGACGACGAATACGATTCTTTATCCCAAACGGGCTAAGGAAATACAAGGGTTGGTGGACTTCCTGAATTTTTCTTTGGATGGTCCCGATGCCGAAAGTCACGACCATTCGCGGGGTGTGAAAATATTTGACAATTTAGTCGAGTCGGTGAAAATCGCCAAATCTTTGGGCGAATATCCCGTCCTCAACCACACCGTCACCGCCCAAAATTACCACCGGATTGGCGAAGTGGGAGAACTGGGGCAGCGCTTGGGCGTCCGAGTTTGGCTTAACCCAGCGTTTACAGCCCACAGCAATTACAATTCCAAGAAAAATCCCACGCCGGAAATCGTCAAATCGATCGAAGCCGCAGCCAGACAGTACAGCAATGTGGGATACAATAAGGCCGCATTAGCTTTTATTGAAGCTGGGGGCAACGACACCAAAAATCCTCGCTGTAAAGCAGTGGAGGCGGTGATTGCCATTTCTCCCAACGACGAACTCCTGCTGCCTTGTTACCACTTTGCTCAAACTGGCGTACCGATTAACGGGCGATTATACGAACTTTACCGAGAATCGGAAGAAGTGGAAAAATATCGCCAATCTCAAGGTAAACTTCCAGTATGTGAAGGCTGCACGGTCTGGTGTTACCTGATCCCCAGCTTCTTCAAAGGTGTAGACAAATACTGGTGGTTGAATCAAGTAACCTATGCCAGCGAATTCCTGGCCCGAAAACGATTCTTACAACGAGCCTGACGATTTTGGCTTGCCGATGTCCTCGTTCCCAAGCTCTGCCTGGGAACGCGATTTTGGATTAGAGTCCCCCGATGGGGATGCCCAATCTCAACCTCCTGTCGGCAAAATGCCAGAAACTCAGAACGCTCTGGAGTCAGACTCAATCGAAAATCTGATCCCCCCCTGCCCCCCCTTAAAAAAGGGGGAGTCCAGGAGCCAAAATCCCTACGCGGGGCGTCGGCGTAAAGCCGCTGTGGTGCTGACCATCGTTTGGAGTGGCACTATTGCCCTGCACTTGGTTTCTTGGGCAACCTGGATCGTGCTGGGATTGACTACTCTGATGGGAATTCAGGTTCTGCGGGTTGTACGGGCACGACCCAGAACCGTCCCGGAAATCTTATCTTTGGACTCCCAGGACGCCCCGCCTTTTGTGTCTTTGCTGGTGGCAGCTAAAAATGAAGAAGCCGTCATCGGTAAATTAGTGGAGAATTTTTGTAATATCGATTACCCAAGTTGTCGGTATGAACTGTGGGTGATCGACGATAACAGCGATGATGGCACGCCGGTATTGTTGGATCGGCTGGCGACAAAATATGACCAGTTGAGGGTGTTCCATCGCGCACCCGGTGCAGGGGGCGGAAAATCAGGGGCGCTCAATCAAGTCATACCGCTGACAAAGGGCGACATTATCGCCGTGTTCGATGCGGATGCCCAGATGCCTCCAGATCTGGTGCGGCGGGTGCTGCCGTTGTTTGAACGGCAGGAAGTGGGGGCGGTACAGGTGCGGAAAGCAATCGCTAACTCCTCCACCAACTTTTTGACCCGTTCTCAAGCCGCAGAGATGGCGTTAGACAGCTTCTTTCAGCAGCAGCGCATCGCCATCGGCGGCATCGGGGAACTGCGCGGCAACGGTCAATTTATCCGCCGAACGGCTTTAATTGGCTGCGATGGTTTTAATGAAGAAACCATCACCGATGACCTGGATTTAACCATCCGCTTGCACCTGGATAGATGGGATATTGACTTTTTCCTCGATCCGGCAGTCGATGAAGAAGGCGTCACCAAACCGATGGCGCTTTGGCATCAGCGAAACCGTTGGGCAGAAGGCGGTTATCAGCGCTATTTGGATTATTGGCAGCCAATCGTTAGAGGTCGTCTGGGTAGGCGAAAAACCTTCGATCTGTTGATGTTTTGGTTTTTCCAATATCTCCTACCTACCGCCGCCGTGCCGGATATGGTGATGGCGATCGCTCGCAATCAAATGCCGATACTCAGCCCCGTAACGGGTATGACTGTAACGTTATCGTTAGTCAGCATGTTTTGCGGTCTGCGGCGCATCCAGGTGACTCAAAAAGAACGAATGACTTCTGTGTGGGTGACGCTGCTGCAAACTTTACGCGGCATATTGTATATGTTCCACTGGTTTCTCGTTGTCGCTAGCGTTACCGCCCGCATGTCAGTACGACCCAAGCGTCTGAAATGGGTTAAAACGGCGCATTCGGGGAATTGAAAATTGCAGATTTGAGATGGCAGATTTAATTGAAAATTGCAGATTTGAGATGGCAGATTTCAGATTTAAAATTGGCTAAATTTCTTCAATCTAAAATCTGCAATTAAAAAGCTTCGTCATCTGGTTCTTCCAATTCAAATTCCCCTGTAGCCTCTGAATATTGGGGTTTAAAGTCTGCGGCGGGGGTAGTTGTTGTGGAAACTGGGTCGAGTAATTCTAAGTCATCGGTTAGTTTAACGACTTTTCCTTTGAAGAATTCGACGAGTTTTTGGGCGGCGATCGCTACTTCATCAATCTCCGAATCTTCAGTTGATTCTGCAACTTGAATCGCCGATGATGGCAGTGGATTTTCCACTTCTGCGGCAACTGAATTGGCAGGTAGAGAAGGATTGCTAATACTTGGCGAAGTTGCTTTATACCAAGTGGCGTTTTCCTCTTTGTCTTCCTTGTCTACTATCTTTGAAAGTAACTCGGTATTAGGCAAGGGTTCTATTTCCTTTGGTGTCGCTAATTCAGCTTGGTTAAATTGTTTGCTACTGCTAGGGGGTATAGTATCCGGCAAGAAAGTTTCTTTTGGATGCGATTGCGTGTCAGATTTGCCAACAGTCCGAGACTGAGAAGAACCGCCGACTTCTAATTTTACCTTCACCTTACGGTTAAGAACTTTAAAAAAAGCCGCTTCTATATTGGATAACTTTTGCTGAGCGAGTTTAAATAACGGCTCGGTGCTAACCTTAATATACGCTACATTTTCATCACAGTTTAACAAGTGGCAGTGCTGACTTACTAGCGCTTTAGTAGCGGGCTGCAAATTTTCAATCACTTGTCGCCAAATTTCATCGAGTTCGGTCGGCGGGGCAGTAAATTCAATAGGTTCGGCGTTTGTTTGTGGCGCGTTGATTTCCCTATCTTGGATTGTAGGTTTTGCAGTTTCTTGTTGTACGGGTGGTGGAGAAAGTTCTGCTGCTTTTTCCTGTTGATAAGTTGGTTTCTGCTGGGTCTGAGATTGCTGTTGTCTGCCAATATTGTGAGAAACTATATCAACAGTTTGCTCTTGAGAAGGCGAAACTGTAACCTGACTGTTAATTGCTGATGGCAATAATCCCAGCAGGGTTACTTCTAACCACAAGCGCGGCTGGGTGGTATTTTTGATTTGAACTTCGCTGTCTTTGAGGTGTTTTTGTCCGGCTAAAATGTAAGGAATTTCCCACTTTTGGGAAAACTGGCACAACTGATTCCAAGTTGGTTCGGTACAGGCGACTAAATCCGAGCGATTGGGTGCGGTTTTGGCGATGAGTAAATCGCGGTAGAATCCAGCTAAGTTTTGCAGGACGATTAAAGGTTCTCTTCCCCTATCCATTAAGCGGCGGGTAATATCGATAACTTCTACAGATTTATCATCTGCGATCGCATATAAAAGCGCCATCAAATCCCGTTCCGGTACTGCGCCTACTAAATCCCAAACGCCATCTACCGTTACTTGACCTGGTAATAGACTGAGTTGGTCGAGTAAGCTTTCGGCGTCTCGCAGTCCTCCCTGGGCGACTTGTGCCACTAGGATTAGCGCTTCGGGGGCGATATCGATGTTTTCTTTCGCGGCAATATTCCCTAAGTGTTTGACCATTGATTGTAAGGGAATTCGGCGAAAATCAAACCGCTGACAGCGAGAAATAATCGTTGGTAATACTCGTTGTGGGTCGGTAGTAGCTAAGACAAATACAACTTGTTTTGGTGGTTCTTCTAATGTTTTTAATAAGCAGTTGAACGCCGCTTGGCTGAGCATATGAACTTCGTCGATCAAATATACTTTGTATCGACATTGAACCGGGGCAAATTGGGCTTTTTCGATTAAATCTCTGATGTTATCGACCCCTGTATTGCTGGCGGCGTCGATTTCAATTACATCGAGGGCTGAACCATTGGCAAGCTCGATCCCGCGACAGACAGAGCATACCCCACAAGGTAGTTCTGTGGGAACTTCGCTGTTGAGACAGTTAAGCGACTTGGCTAAAATGCGGGCGCTGGAGGTTTTACCCGTGCCTCTGGGGCCGGTAAACAGGTAAGCTGGAGCAATGCGTCTGGAGAGGATGGCGTTGGTGAGGGTAGTTGCGATCGCTTCTTGACCCACCAAATCCCCAAACCTCTGGGGACGATACTTATGATGTAACGGTTCGTATGGCATGGGGACTCAGGTGAACTACTCCACCCCATGGCGGATGGGGTTTCCCAATTCAACGGGGATAGCGTCCAACAAAACCGAAATTTTGCCAGTCCGACTTACATCCCCTCCAAGGGCAGTATCGCTAGTTCCTAACGACAATATTCGCAGGGCT
>NZ_JBHFNP010000341.1:0-1852 GCF_041929235.1 Microseira sp. BLCC-F43 | reverse complement strand
CACAACAACTGTGGAATCGTCGATAATATCTCGCGCCAGGGTCATTTCTATTTCCGTGGGATTATCCAAAACAACCATATTGCTGCCTTGGTAAAACATGCCATCCCGTTCTAAAATATCTTCCCCGTATGCCGCAATCAGTAATTGTAGGGTGCGTTAACGAAGTGTAACGCACCATTCTACATATAGTAATTGTAGCTAGAGAGTTCAGCCAGCTATTTTCTGTTTATTTTTATTGCTTTTTAACAGAGCGAGCGCACCCATACCACCTAATACCAATAGCCCTAAATTAGTGCCTGGTTCCGGAACATTGGCTATTGTTGTGGGTTCGGCATAGATGAAATCATCTGTGACTGCTAGGTCGATCCCTTTTAATAAATCTTCAGCACCAAAGGAGCGAATTGTCTTGCCATCAAAGTTAAACAGGGCTTTATCTCCCACCGTCAGCGTCACATCTGTAACAATTGGAGCGTCGAATAGAACGCCAAGAAAAGATGGATCGCCACTTTTGGGAGCCGGATCTACGAAAAATTTACCCAAGCTGGTTGAGCCATTGAAATATTCGATACTGCTGCTTTTTGCTAGTTCCACATCGACGAAAATTGCCCCGAAACCGCGCGTACCAGCAGCAGTACGAGTCCCAGCTAAGGTAAAGCTTTGTTCGATAAAACGGTCTTCAAATTCACCAGGTTCGTCATCGAACATGGCAAAAGTATTCTTGGGACTAAAGGCTGGAAATTGTCCCGCAGTCGCTGGATTGACGCTGGCAAATCCGTCACCGCTGACTGTATATTCTTCTGCGTAAAGCGCCCCTTGCCCCAAGAAGCGATCGACTGGGATATTCACAGTTGTGCCTGGGACAATTACTTTGGTATTCGGGTTAATATCCGTGCCATCTAGCCTGACACCATCCCAACTAATTGTCCTGAATCCATTAGCTTTCGGTCCCCCTGCATTAGCTTGTCCCCCAATCGCGGCTTTCATTGCGTTGAATGCATCGGTTGCGCCAGGGGTTCCAGTTCCGCTAAACAAGGTTACCGCTTGTGCAGATCCAGCCGCTGTTATTGCGAACAGGGTTGCACCTATTAGCATCGGTAATTTCTTGGCAATAGTCATGGTATGCACTCCTCTAAACAGGTATAAACATCAAGAATTGAAAATCTGCGATCGCTTCTGGGAATTCGCTTTTCCTATTACTCGTAAAATCCGGCGGCAAAATGTTCCTGGCAATACCTTTTTACAGCTTATCTATAGTTTTACGTTGTCTGTGTAATTTACTTTGTTTATACTAACCATACAATTACTGGTTTTGAGAACTGCCTTTACAGAATCTTCATAGCAACTTCATAAAACCGCCTCAATTCATCAATTTTTCATAAAGTTATCAATATTTTTACGTATAAAATTTTATGAAGGTTTGATAAATATATCAGCAATTATACGCAGGTAAATCCTGTCAACAATTTGACAGGATTTACTGCGCCATCGCCGGAGAATCGCCAAAATAGGGATAAGCTGCTCCGCATTTAAATCGAATAAAGAGACGGGGCTTGCATGCCCATCCCACAAGAATCTCAGAAAAATTGACTGTAAAATTAGATGCGTAGCAGCTTAGTCCCTCTCCCACATCTCTCCTCTGGCTGCGAGCGCTAAAATGTTGCTATAAAAACCCGGTTTCTCTAAGAAACCGGGTTTTTATAGTTACAAAACAGTCGGAATTTCCTTCAAATAAACCCTCGTAAACGGTTCGCCTTCTCCCAGAGTATACTGTTCGATCAACCCCTTGCGTCGAATCGAAATATTATTTCCCTCGCGCACAACAACTGTGGAATCGTCGATAATATCTCGCGCC
>NZ_JBHFNP010000340.1:0-9238 GCF_041929235.1 Microseira sp. BLCC-F43 | reverse complement strand
GTTGAGCCGTTCGTAGTAGGCGCTTGAGCGCCGTTGGACCGTTCGTAGTAGGCGCTTGAGCGCCGTTGAGCCGTTCGTAGTAGGCGCTTGAGCGCCGTTGGACCGTTCGTAGTAGGCGCTTGAGCGCCGTTGAGCCGTTCGTAGTAGGCGCTTGAGCGCCGTTGAGCCGTTCGTAGTAGGCGCTTGAGCGCCGTTGGACGCCCTCCGGATGGTAGCCTGGGAGCTAGATTAAATCGCCAAATTCTTTACTAAACTTTTATTACGCAAGTTGCATAAAGAAACTTATAGTTATTGATGGCGATGCACTTTTGTGCTATATTCCTTAACAATGCCGAAAACCAAGGCTAAAAATTGTCTGGTTTGTAAACCACAGTCGATTCAGAACTAGCCAGCCGCTCAAAAGGTCGATCGTGTTACCACGATTCGTTAAATTGGCTGAAAATAATGGATGAACAATGGCTCTTAGCTTCAAAAGTAAAACGCTCAAAAGCTTCATAGGGTGGGCAAAACCCGAATTGACGCCTGTGGACAAGAAGGATCCGACTCCCTTGGTGGAAGCTCTAAGCAGACCCTCTAGAAATTACTTCTAGTTGAATGGTGAACTTTAGGTAAGTTTAGCCAAGTTCTGTATAGCAGGAAGCGAACGGAACTCACTATGGCTCGATTGATTAATTGCGCGATCGCAATACCCAGTTTATTGCTCTTAGCAAGCATTACCGGCATTTCCTCCCCCACTCTCCCCCAACTCGTGGCACAAACCCAGGCATCCAGGTATCAACCTTTACCCCCCGCCGCCTGCAACCAATTAGCCCAAGCAATGACGAACGCCCTCAAAGTCAGGGTGAGGATGACAAGGGGATCTTTTGTAGATTACATCAACCGAGAGCAAGGCATTGGCTGTCAGTTGATTGCAACGGGTGACGGGCGCAACTTTAACAAGCTTTCTGATATTGTCCGCAATTTAAGCGATCTGCTGGCGAAGCAAGGCTGGTCAGAAGTATCCGATTACACAGCCGATGGCCCAACCGAAGTTGCCAGAGGATTTCGTCAAGGCAACAGTTTAGCCGTGTTCAACGTGGAATGGGAACCCGCCCCAGGTGCTAGCTGTCCGCCAAACCAACCGATTTCAGGTTGTCAGCTGACACCAGAACAACAAATTTATCGCATCAGGCTGAATGCGGCGACTAAATAATCTGAGGATGCGATCGCGCGTGATGCCAAAACACACAATAGCGGCATCGGTATCTTCCCGGTTCTGTTGTTGACTGCGGCTATTATAAGGTTGTTGTTACCTAGCAACAGCAGAATGCCCCCATCATAATCTTTGATTTGATGGTGGGATGAATGCGAGTGAGCCCTTGGAGGATTCCCTGACCAATGCTGTAAGCGAGGGAAGGGAATCACGACAAAACGAACAAATCTCTCACGTAACTTAACAGTTACTTTATACACATCATCGAAACTTCCGTTACCATGAATGTATAAACACGGTAGAGGTCGTAAACAGTGCATCACGCAGTCAAAGTCAGACTCTATCCCACTCCCCAACAAGAGCAATACTTAGCTCAATGTTTTGGTAATTGTCGTTGGTTATACAATTACATGCTCAATCTCACGACGAATACCTACAAGGAAACCGGGAAAGGTCTTTCCAAAGCTGCAATGGATAAATTGCTACCCGGATTGAAAGCTGAGATTGACTGGTTGGGGCTTGCTTATTCCCAATCACTTCAACGGGTCACATTCAATCTATCTCAGGCGTTTCAAAACTTTTTTGAAGGTCGAGGGAAATACCCGACTTTCAAGAAGAAAGGCTCTCTACAATCGGTTTCTTATCCTCAAAAAGTAGTCCTAAACGTTGAAGAGAAAACAATCAAATTTCCAGGTACATTGGGTACTGTCTCAGCCGTATTTCATCGGGATCTCCCTGACGGTAAGCAAGGTTGCGTAACCATCTCGCAAACCACGGATGGTAAGTATTTCGCATCAGTTCTGTTTGAAACGTCTAAACAGACAGTTGAAGCTAAGAACCATGCAATCGGTGTAGATCTAGGATTGAAAGATTTCGCCATCACCTCAGATGGAGAAAAACATAATCAATCCAAAAAGGTACAGAGAAAACTACAGAAACTAGAACGCAACAAAAAACGCAAACAGAGAAAAAAAGCACGGAAAAAGGGAGCAAGTAATCGCAGAAAAGCAAAGCGTTTGGTTGCCAAAGTCTGTAGCAAAATTGCCAGAATCCGCGAAGACTTTCTCCACAAACTATCCCGCAAAATAGTTCGCGAAAACCAAGTGATTGTGGTCGAAGATCTAGCAGTCAAAAACATGGTCAAGAATCCGAACCTAGCCAGAGCAATCTCCGCTCGAGGATGGGGAATGTTCTTGACGATGTTGAAATACAAAGCAGAGCAATATGACCGGAATTATGTCGAGAGCAATCGATTCTTTCCATCATCGCAACTCTGTTCAGAAACGTTGCTACCCATACCCATGCTTCAGAAAGGATACGATAGTCTCAAAGTCCGTTTCGTAGACTGCCCAAACTGCGGAAAACAACACGATCGTGACATCAATGCAGCGATCAACATCAGAAATGAAGGGTTGCGGATTTTGGCGTTAGGAACTAGCGCTACTGCCTTTGGAGGGAATGTAAGACCAAAACGATCCGGACGTAAAAAATCTACGATCGTCGAGGCAATCCGAGCGTGAAAAAGGAAGCCTACACCATACTGCATAGCAGTTGGTGTTGGTAGTTCACAGGGTCATTTGCCAGAAAAGTCTTGACGCGATCGCTCCTCAACACAACAACTCAACATGGATAACGAACATCAAGCTAGGCTTAAGCATTTTACCGCACTTAAGTCTAAATATCAAGCAATCAAATATGAAGATTCATCTCCTTCTAGTCTTCTATATCTCATCTTGCGAAAAGCGGATTTGGCAATTGAGATAACTGATGTAGAGTTTGATTGGTTGAGAAAGCATCAGCTTTCTGAAACAATTGAAATTATCCAGCAAAAACAGCAATTTAGGGTCGAAGAACATAAAAAACTGGAAGCAGAATTCGCTCAACTCAAAGCCAAGTACAAAGTCACTCAATATTGGACTTCACAGAAATCTTGTAGTTCAGAAATATCGAGTCCCCTGTATGTAATTCTTTGTAAGTTTGAATCAGCCAGTGACTTAAATAATTCAGATATTAGCTGGCTGAGAGAGCGGGGTCTTCCACACCTAGCTGAAATGGCTGATAAGCTGAGGCAAGACATTGAACTATTTGCAGCGCTGAAGGCAAAGTACCGAGCCGATAAACACCAAAATACATCGCCTTCTAGTCATCTATATCAGATTTTAAAGAGGCTGGAAAAAGAACAACAGCTAAGGGATTCAGAAGTCAATTGGCTGAGGACAAACTCACTCTTGGAAACCCTGGAAATTTACCAACAAATAGCAGCAGCAAGAGAAGCTGAGTTTTCCCAGTTAAAAGAAAAGTACGGGGCTAATAAACATCCAGATTCATCTACCTCTAGTCCCCTATATTCAATCCTGCGAAACGTTGATGCAGATCGGCAGTTGAACAAGACACAACTGGAATGGCTGGAAAAAAATGGATTGTCCGAGACACTGGCGCTAGTTCGTGAAATTGAACAGAAGCGGCACTTTGCTGAATTGAAAGCTAAGTACAAATCCACTCAATATGAGGATTCATCTCCCTCTAGTCATTTGTACAAAGTCCTCCAACTAATTGATTCAGGGAATTTGTTAGGAGAACAAGATATTAACTTCCTGAAAAAGCGTAACCTGGTTGAAACTATTGCAATTGCTCAAGAACAATATGCTTCTAATTTGAAGTCAAAAGTCAACGCAGGAGAGCGGTTAAGTGAGTCAGAAATTGAATTGCTGAAAAACAACGGACGTGAAGATATTATTACTTTAGATCAACAAAAGCACTTGGCAAAGCTTAAGTCAAAGTATAGAATTTTAGACCCTAACTTACCGATCGAACCATTTTATACGATTATGCTAAAACTGGAAAGAGAAGAGCGGCTCGATCCCCTCTTAGTGGTTAAGTTAATAGAAGAAGGTCTTCTTGCTCGTGAGGGAAAAATTGCTATGGCTCACTACAGACTAGAAGCAAGTTTTTATCAACAGGAATATCAACGAACTGGTCACAAATGGCACATACCCACAGCCAGCAGTTATTGGCGAAAGGCTAACGAACCGGAGCGGGCATTACAGCTAACAAATTTGGATTTAAGTAAAATTAAAGAAAGTAATTTAAAGTCAGCCATTTTAGTAACTAGGGGTGCAGCCTTCAGAGATAAAAATCAGTTAGACCAAGCAGAAAGTTGTGCAAGGGAAGCGATTGATTGTCACCCTGATAGTTATCAACCATTAACATTGATGGGAGCAATTTATTATGACCGAGGTAACTATCCAGAGGGCGATCGTTGGTTTGCGGAAGCGATACAACGCGGGGCAGAAACAGAAGCTATCGACGACGAGATAAAGCGAGTAGTCAGGAGTACAAAGGATGAGAACAAGCGACAAGACGTTGCCGAGTACCTGCTGAAAAAAGACCCGGTGCGTTATGATTGGGTTAGGGCTTATTTGAAAAAGCTTAAAAATTAAATCCGAACAACATCGTGACTGCCTCTGTCTTTACATCCGAACGCCTTTTATTTACCCCCGCGAAGCCCAACGCCGACGCGATACCGACTATATTTGCTTTCCCAAACGAGTACAGCGTCGGCATCACCAGCTTAGGCTATCAAGTCGTATGGGCAACGTTAGCAATGCGTTCTGATATTGAAGTCAGTCGCTTATTTACCGATACCCACGAACCCCTACCAAGGCATCCAGAATTAGTCGGATTTTCCGTATCTTGGGAATTAGATTACGTCAATATTCTCAACTTACTAGAATTCCTAGAAATTCCTATTCGCAGTAGCGAGAGATCCCCCCAACCCCCCTTAACAAGGGGGGCTAAGAATGAGGAACTCCCCTTGCCAGGGGAGTATCGCTCTTTGACACCCCCCTTGGCAAGGGGGGCAGGGGGGGATCGTTCTTCGCCACCCCCCTTGGCAAGGGGGGCAGGGGGGGACAATTCTTCGCCACCCGCCTTGGCAAGGGGGGCAGGGGGGGATCGTTCTGTGGAACCCGCCTTGGCAAGGGGGGCAGGGGGGGATCGTTCTGTGGAACCCCCCTTGGCAAGGGGGGCAGGGGGGGATCGCCATCCGTTAATATTTGGAGGTGGTCCGGTTCTCACAGCAAACCCAGAACCGTTTGCAGACTTTTTCGACATTATATTGCTGGGGGATGGCGAAAACTTGTTGGGTAATTTTATTGAAGCGTATAAACAAGTCCGCACCGCAGATAGGCAAACTCAATTAAAGCATTTAGCAAAAGTTCCAGGAATTTACGTTCCAAGTTTATACGAAGTAAATTATCACAGTCCAACGGGTGCTATTGAATCGATTAAACCAATAGATCCAGAAATTCCCGCAGTAGTAGAAAAGCAAACTTATCGGGGAAACGTCCTTTCTGCCTCAACGGTGGTGACAGAAAAAGCCGCTTGGGAAAATATTTACATGGTAGAAGTGGTACGCAGTTGTCCGGAAATGTGCCGCTTCTGTTTGGCAAGTTATTTAACATTACCGTTTCGGACAGCAAGTGTAGAAACTTCGCTAATTCCGGCAATCGAAAAAGGGTTGGAAGTTACAGATAGACTGGGTTTGTTGGGTGCGTCGGTTACTCAGCATCCAGAATTTGAAACGTTATTGGAATATTTGAGTCAGCCAAAATACGATAGCGTGCGACTCAGCATCGCGTCGGTGCGGACGAATACAGTAACAGTAAAGCTGGCGGAAACATTGGCGAAACGCGATACGCGATCGCTCACCATCGCAGTAGAAAGCGGTTCGGAAAAAGTCCGCCAAATTATCAACAAAAAACTCAATAACGACGAAATTATCCAAGCAGCAGTAAACGCCAAAGCAGGTGGATTATCCGGTCTTAAATTATATGGCATGGTAGGAATTCCCGGCGAAGAACCCGCTGACTTAGATGCAACCGTAACGATGATGCGGGAGATTAAAAAAGCTGCCCCCGGTTTGCGCTTAACATTCGGATGCAGTACTTTTGTTCCCAAAGCACACACGCCATTTCAATGGTTTGGCGTGAATTCCCAAGCAGAAAAGCGCTTGAAATACTTGGAAAAAGAATTGAGGAAAATCGGGATAGATTTCCGCCCTGAAAGTTACAATTGGTCGGTGATTCAAGCATTGATATCGCGAGGCGATCGCCGCGTATCCAAATTATTAGAATTAACCCGGCATTATGGCGATTCTTTGGGCAGTTACCGCCGTGCTTTTAAAGAACTGCGCGGACAATTGCCCTCACTAGATTTCTACGTTCATGCTAATTGGAATCAAGAGCAAGTTTTGCCTTGGAGTCATTTACAAGGGCCACTTTCTCAAACCACGCTGCAAAAGCATTTAGCTTCAGCAACATCGCATTTTAATTAACAAAAAGTAAATAGAGGGATTGGCGCTAAACGATCAAATCAGGGTTGACGCAACGTCTCTATATGTAGGGTGCGTTAACCCAGTGTAACGCACCATGTCCACCACAGCGTAACGCACCATATCCACCATATCTGAAGTTGCTGCGTAAGCCCTGAAATTTAATTGCGCTTCACCCAAAAGGGTAATTTTCGCTCGCAGCAGCTGGCATAGGCAAAATAGCCGCTCAACCAATTCGGCTACTTCCTTCAATATATAGGGGTGTTGGTGCCGTACTCTCGTCTAACGCACCCTACGTTTACTACGTTTACCGATTACCTACCTCTTCTTTTCTCTTACCTCTGTGTCCTCTGTGCCTCTGTGGTTGATTAAATAGGTATTCTTCTACTGGGAAAGCCGTAAGTAATCTTACGGATACTAAAAATTTATTACTTTTTTTCCGAATTAGCTTGTCCTTGATTTGAAGAAGAGATTATTGGGCAATCTAAAAGAGAACCTTGCCTAAAAGGCATAAACAATAGTTTTATCTTCAACGAAAGGCGAACATTATGGCATTCACGAAACATAACTCCAACGGCAAACGGGTATTAAAACTGACTCTGGGCGCATTTGGGTCACTTTTAGCCTTGACTCCCTCGGTCAATGCCGCATCCATCACTCCAAACAGTTCTGCTATTTACAATCGCATACCTTTGGGACACGTGCCAGACGATCGTCCTACCCTGGTAGCTCAAACAGAATCTGATTGTCCGCCAAATAGCGGCGGGAGTCAGTTTGTTACGGCGGAAACTAGAAGCTTTTACATCTATATTTGCGGGGGCGATTTGCCCAATACTTATGTTGGTGTTGCTAAAAATCGTCAAACGGGTGGCATTATTCTTCCGCTGCAAAGCTCTAGTAATGACCGATTTGTTGCAGTTAACCGGAATGTCCGATATACCCTCACCCGCAGCGAACTAATTGTTACTCAAAATGGGCGAGTAATTCTCAGAGAAAGAGCTACTTGGAAATGGTAGAAACCCACGAGAAACCCGGTTTTTTGAAAAAACCGGGTTTCTGGGTCATTTACAATTATGTAGGGGCACGGCGTAGAACAATTTTTGGTTTATATCAAAAGATTGTCTCATGCCGTGCCCCTACTTGCGCCTGTTGATGTTCCCTAATTTCCTCACGTTTTTTTATCATGCTGCATTTCAAACGTTCCACCTTAATTGATGCGCCGGTAGAAGTTGTTTGGCGCTTCCACGAAAGACAAGATATCCTGCAAATTCTTACTCCACCTTGGCAACCCGTGCAAATTGTGCGCCGCGAGGGGGGTTTGGATGTGGGTGCTATTACAGAGTTTCGCATTTTTTTGGGGCCAATTCCGGTGCAGTGGGTGGCGCGTCACACCGAATGCGAACAATATCGGTTATTTACCGACGAACAGGTTACAGGGCCGATGCAGTCGTGGGTACATCGCCATCAGTTTACCACTGTTGATGGGAAAACCCGATTGACGGATGCGATCGCATATTCCCTCCCCGGTGGTTTCCTTGCTGAGTTCGTCTTGGGTTGGTGGGTAAACTCGCGCCTCGATGAAATGTTTCGCTACCGCCACGAAGTGACAAAACGCGAGTGCGAGAAATAGTTTTTCGGAATTTAGTCTTAGAGAAGTGTAGTTTATTTTTGGGTAATAGGTCAGAGGTTTTTCCCTGCTATGACCTATTTCAGTTTGCACAGGACTGACGCAAAGAAACTAAGGTGATGTGAAAAATCGTTGATTTCTAAACTAGAGAGCTAGGTGGAAACCGGGTTTCTAGGTTCTGTGGCGCTGACAATCTCAGGACTTACGCAAGGGCGTTGCCAGAAACAAAGGTGAAGAGTCAATCTCTGGTTGCAAAACCAACGATTTTTCCGCTCGCCCTTAGTTTCTTTGCGTCAGTCCTGAATCTAATTCAAACTCCCAAATTCTTAAAAAATTTCCGGAATAGCTATCGCTAGATTAGAAGTAGTAATTACAGAGCAATTCAACAAATTATCTAACAGCTAAGCAGGGCTAAATTATGTTTTCTAAATTTAATTTCAAACAAGCGCTGAAAATGGCATTAGTAGGTGCTGGTATTTCATTATGCTTGACTCCTGCCGCTCAAGCTGGTCAATTAATGAGGAGCATTTATGGAGTTAATAATCCGTTTAACTATCCCCATATAGTTGCCTATGGCGACGATGCTTGTCCGCGCAATACTTATATGTTGCGCTATGCCGAAACGCGAAATTATTACGTATGGATTTGCGCGACTGAAGGCGGAACTCTTTATTATACTGCTCAAGGCAAAAATTTAAACCGAGGCGGTATTACTCTCCGCATTCGCAGCTATTCTGATGAAAGATATGTGGCTGCAAATGGCAATACCCGTTATGTTGTCACCCCTTCTCGGTTAGTCGTAACTCAAGGTTCCCGCACCATCCTCAGCGAACGAGTTTTGCAATGGGAAGAAGGAACTGGACTTCAAGGTTAAATCGACAGCTTTTTAGAATTTAAATTTTGTTTCTCCTAGAGATTTTTAAAGCGATACCCAGATGTCATCATCTGGGTATTTTTTTTAGGAAAAGTAGGTTGTAGGGGCGGGTTTTACAGCGAATTGCTTTCTGAGTGAGGTACAGCAAAATCGCGAAAGTTTGTCAAGCGCGCACCCTTAAGGGTGCGCGCTTGACCAACGAAGGTGTCCCTC
>NZ_JBHFNP010000034.1:0-7039 GCF_041929235.1 Microseira sp. BLCC-F43 | reverse complement strand
GAGATTTTGTTGGTTGACCGATAATATTTAGGATGCCGTGCCCCTACTGTATGGGCAAGGCGTCGGAGATTTTGTTGGTTGACCGATAATATTTAGGATGCCGTGCCCCTACTGTATGGGCAAGGCGTCGGAGATTTTGTTGGTTGACCGATAATATTTAGGATGCCGTGCCCCTACTGTATTTAATTTCCAATACCGTCGCACAAATTTCTGTCGCTTTCTTCCAAGTCCCCATTCGTGCGTAAATAATCGCGCACCCAATCGCAACCGTAGGCGATAACGCGGTCAAGGGATTTAACCTGTGGCACGTTCCACAAGATCGCCTTACTGTCCTCACTAGCAGAGGCGAGTGTCTTGCCATCGGGACTAAAAGCCACTTCCCAAATGCCCCCTGTATGTGCCTTCAGGGTTGTCAGCAAGACAGGCAGCTTGCCTTGCGCTAGTTTCCAGAGTTTAATTACCCCATCGGCGCTGCTGGAAGCCAGCAGTTGCCCGTCTGGACTGAAAGCCACGGACATGACTCCATCGCTATGACCTGCAAGCGTTGTCAGCAGAGTTCCGTCAGGTCGCCCAAGTTTCACGGTTGTGTCATCGCTGGCGCTTGCTAGCATTTGACCATCAGGACTAAACACCACCGACCTAATTATCGCTTCATGGCCTTTTAAGGTTCTCAGTAACTCACCGTTCTTTGTCCAGAGTTTGACTGTGCCGTCTCCACTAGAGGAAGCCATAACCTGACCGTCGGGGCTGAAACTGACAACCCAGACTCCGCCTTGATGTCCCCGCAAGCGTGCCAGGAGAACAGGGGTTTTCCCCTCTAGGTTCCACAGTCCCACAGTGCCATCGGCACTCCCGGAGGCAAGCAGCTTGCCATCAGGACTAAACTTGACTCTTCTGACTGCACCTTCATGTCCTTTGAGGGTTGCCAGCAATTCTCCCTCTGGTGTCCAAAGTTTGATTGTTGCATCTCCACTGGCGGTAGCTAAGCGCTTACCAATCTCCTGCAAAGACGCTTCGCGAACGGGGCTGAAAGCGACTCCCATGACACCACCATCATGCTTCTGGGTGCGTAGGGATAGCGACTTGCCCCCATCGCCAACTTGCCAGAGTTTAACGGTTCTATCGGCGCCACAGGAAGCGAGCATTTTGCTGTCAGGACTAAACGCGAGTCCAAAAACCACGGCTTTATGACCATTGAGGGATTTGAGTAAGGAGTTATTTGGGTTGAAGAGTTTCACCCTGTTGTCCAAACCAAGGGTGGCAAGGGTTTTGCCATCAGGACTGAACTTTACACTCATAACCATCGCCCTGTGTCCGGCAAAAGTGCGTAGTAGTTGTACCTTGTTCCAAGTTGTGCCATCTCGCTGCCAAAGCTTGAGAGTCTTATCATCCGATACTGAGGCAAATTGCGTACCGTCGGGACTGAAGGCGACTGCCAAAACCATGCTGCTATGTCCGGTGAGGGTTGTCAGCAGGAGTGGGACATTTCCAGAGAATTGCCAAAGTTTAATTGTGCCATCGAAAGAAGCAGTGGCAATCGTATCCCCTTGAGGGCTGACGGCAACACCAATCGCCGCCATTTCATGAGCCTTAACAGCAGCCAGCCGTTGACCATCAACCCGCCAAATATTCAGCATACCCTTTCGACTACCGACAACGATTTTCTGACTATCTGGAGTAAACGCAACTGCCGCATTTATAGCTGTATCTGCGCTTAACGTTTTCAGCAGGATGCCGTTATAGCCCCACAGCCGCACCGTTCCATCTTCACTGGTAGAAGCGATGAATTCACCATTGGGGCTAATCGCAACGCCTCCCACGGCGGCTTGATGACCCTTTAAAGTGTGGAGTAAGGTACCGTCAGGACTCCACACTTTTACGGTGCGATCGCTACTACCAGAAACGATGGTTTGACCGTCCTGGCTGATGGCTAGCGTTCCCACTGGAGCCTTATGCCCTTTGAGAATTTTCAGCAGCCTACCGTCTTTTGCCCACAGGTTGACGGTATTCTCCTTGCCCGCCGCCACAATCATCTCACCATCAGGGCTAATGGCAAGCCCACTGAATCCAGCAGCGGGTTTTGAAAAGCGATTGTATTCATCCGCTCCCAAAATTGCTTGCTGGAGGGCGAATTCCACCTTGCTTTTAGTTTCCGGGTCTACTTGACTGAATGACAGTAGTTTTTTTCTGGCTCGCAGTGCTTCTATCAAAGCATCTAAGCGACTATTGGAGGCAAATAGACCCAGGGAAGAAGATACCAGCGCCCGAATTTCGTTGACCCTGGCTCGCCCTTCGCTTGCTAGTGCTTTGCGATACTGCGAGTAAGCACTGATTCCTAATCCAGTTGCGATCGCTAATGCCGAGGAAAGAGCAACGATGAATAACTTTTGCCGTTTGGCAGCTTGTTTTTCAAGAGCGAGTCTGCGCTCAACTTCCTTGAGGCGTTGCGCTTCTAGCTCGAGTTGGGTTTCTTGGCGAGCGCTTTCTTCGCTATAAGCTAAAAACTGATAGTCCAAATCGCTCAAACTCTTGCCTTGCGCCCATTTTTGAGCATCTTTTAAGGCTTGTCCGCGCAACAGTCGCGAAAAATCTGTTTGTCTCGAAGCAATCCAAGCATCAAAAGTTTGAGAATAGGGGCGCAGGGAACTTAATTGTTTTTCTACCCATTCGAGGTTGAACACTTCTTGATAAATTCGGTTTCTTACCTTCAGAAACCCCTGTTGCTTTTCCACTAACCCGGAGAGGATTAGTTCGGTTTGCTCTCTGCTGTCATCGGTAGCGATCCCCCCCTGCCCCCCTTGCTAAGGGGGGTTCCCAGATCCCCCCTGCCCCCCTTGCTAAGGGGGGTTCCCAGATCCCCCCTGCCCCCCTTGCTAAGGGGGGTTCCCAGATCCCCCCTGCCCCCCTTGCTAAGGGGGGTTGCTCTTGTCCCCCCCCTTGCCAAGGGGGGGCTAGGGGGGGATCGGATTGCAGAATTTGCTGATAAATCCCCAGCAATCTGCCTGCGCGCTGTGAGTTGCGGAGGATGCGATCGCGTATCGTCCTCAAATGCTCTGGTTCATCCTGAGATTCCCACTTACGGATGATATAATTACGCACCACCGACTCGACCCAAAATGCCTCGTTACCGGGGGGAATAGATACATTATTCTTGTGTGAACTACCTACACTTCCCTACGGGTAAGTGTAGGCTTCTGGCACATTCTTAATGTTTCGGTGAACTTGCGAGAGCGGTACTATCAGTAAATGATTTAGATATCTTCCCGCTACGCCGATTTATAGTCAGGAACAGTCCCAGCCCGACTCTTTTAATGTTGACCGCAGAATTAATATCTCGGTCAACATTAATTTTTTCTACCTCATCCCAATACTCTCTGATATCGCAATCAATGAAAAATTTTTCATCTCGATAACAAAGATATTGCGATGTGTAACTTGGATTAACTGCAATTACCCTAGCCCCAGATGAGAGCGGCTATGTGTTATAGGGTGGTAAAGAAATTACCATTCATCGGCATCCAACCAAGATTTGTTTAATCCATATTTAGCGGATTGACCATTAGGTAAATATTTTACTTCCTCATCTTTATTAGCCCTAGTTATCTTGGTAATCGCTCTTAAATTCAGCTCTTCATGAACAAAAACTTTTTTGCCAGTTCGCACCAAAGCGTGAGCAGTTTTATAAGCATGGTCAGCCCTGTATCTGGCTATTTTCTGATGTTGCCTAGCTTCTTTTTTGGCAAGCTTCCGTCGCCTAGCGCTACCTTTTTTCTGTTTGGCTTTACCTTGAGAGATTTTCGCTAATTTGTTCTGAGATTTGCGAAAAGATTTAAGCGACGGCAACTTTTCACCATCGGAGGTAGCTAAATAATCATCTTCATGTAGCACCGCATCCATTCCTAGCGTGTTATCCCAAGTTGGGATAATTTCATCAGGGGTGAATGATGGCACTGAAGGGTCTTCCAAGGCAAATGTTAGGGTCGAGGGGAGTATTACTACTCCACCCCTCCCATCCGAAACCGTGCAAGCGACTTTCACCGCACACGGCTACTCAATGTGTTTCCTTTTGTCACTACAGGACTTCTTGGCTGCCTGTGTCTTAATAGTTGGAATGTCGTTAATCCACTCCCATTCATATTTACTTTATTCTTGAGCAAGTTTATTGAAGAAATTTGAGTGTTCTTTCTGACGGATTTCTATTAAGTCTTGGGCAGTCTTTTCATCGTGGCAGTGCCGATGTAATAGTTGTAGGTTTTTATATTCATCCTTGCCGCCTATTGCTCTAGGGATTTTATGGTCTACTTCCATCACATCCCATTCAAGGAAGTGTAGTCCGCACGCCAGACATTTACCCTTTTGTTGTTTGAGTAACGCGCGCCTTTTGACTAGGCATTTGAGGGTGTGTCCCAAGTCTTGAACTCGAGTAAACTAAGTCGCCGTCAAATGGACTTTTATCGCCTTTAACTTTCACATAGTCGGTGCTACTGCTACTGTATTCCTTATGCAAAAGTAACCGTAGGGGGTTCGCGTCCCCTGACCTGGTTGCGAATACCCAGTTGTTTCCCTTTATGGATGTCCAGTATTTGATCTGTCCATCATTGATGTTTCCACAACGGCAAAATGCCCATCTAGGAAGTTTCAGGTATGTTAGGTGGTCTTGTTTGGCTAATTCTCCAACTGTTTGAGCATCAGAGTTTGCCTAGTAGGAAGTCCATCCCCTTATCACAGGGTAATGGTCTTTAATTAAAGCCGCTTGTGGCGACGACCTGTTTTTTTTGATGATTCTTCCGACCTGTTCCTGGTGTTCCTTACTTGCCTTCTTAGATGGGGTGATGAGTGTATTAAAACCCAATATCTTAGCTTGAGCATTTTTATTGCTCCGGTATATACCAGCGGGGTATTGTCGGATGTAATGACCCAAAAAGTCAAATCCAGCGAACCCATCCTCACTTAACTCAGGGTTGAGCGTGTGAGTTAGCCGAGTCTTTTCGGGTTTTAATTGCAGCCCTATGCCAATTAACCATTCCGTGATTATTTCCCGGCATCTTTGGACAACGGATTTATCCTCGTGGAGGACAACAAAATCGTCGGCATACCGAATTAGATTAGGTGTTTTAAACTCAGTTCCCTTTTTGTGAAACCAAGTCTCCCTCATGGTATGAGACATTGAGGGAAATTCCTTTCTAACTCGTTCTTCCAATCCGTGTCGGGCAATGTTAGCCAATAGTGGAGAGATGACCCCACCCTGCGGCGTACCAAGAGATGTAGCAGTAAAAGCCCCAGTGTCTATGACTCCAGACTTTAACCAAGCTTTAACTTGTTGCCTGACGCAAGCCTTTTGCTTTCAACTTTTGGAGCAATGTTTCATGGTTGATGCGGTCAAAACATTTGGATATATCTGCATCTAGTACAAATTTTGCCTTGTTTTGGATGCACAATTTTATCTGTTTTATCGCATCATGGCATGACCTTCCGGGTCTAAAACCATAAGAGTTTGGCTCAAAGACCGCTTCCCATTCTGGTTCAAGGGCAGCTTTCACTACCGCCTGTAAGGCGAGGTCGTAGATTGTGGGTATTCCTAATGGTCGCTTTTCATTTCTTCCGGGTTTTGGAATCCATACTCTACGAGTAGGACGGGATTTTCCGGTTAATTTGAGTTGCTTTGCTAGCTCAAATCGTGCTGCTGGGGATAGAGATTTTACCCCGTCCACTCCTGCCGTTTTCTTGCCAGCGTTGTCTTGTGTTACCCTACGTACCGATAAAACCTTGTTATACCAAGACCTCAACAAGGTTTTTTGGAGTTTACGAACTCGCTTGACATCGCCGCGCCGTGAAGCAGCATAGATTCGCTTTTGTAACTTAAAGACATATCTCTCGACAGTGCGCCAATTAATAGTCTTCCATCCCTCTGTATTCGTTTGTGAATCAGATTTAGGTAGATTCATCACTACTTGTGACTCTAGCTTTTACACATGGCGGTTGTTGTCTGCTTATCCTGGCTGTTATGCCATCCCTTTTCAGGCATTACCCGTGATTCGGGTTAGGCGTTTGCTTCCAGAACCATCCCACCTATCGATTGCTTATGGTCTGACTACCTACCCAGCTAATCGACCTTGGCTGGGAGCGTTGGAAGGTTACTTCGTTCCTACTATCCTAGGATTGAGTCTTTAGGGCTTGTCTCTCCACCGGGGTTGTAAGAGGTGCGCTATTGCGGCGATCAAATCCTCTTAGTCTTTATTTAACTGCTTTTTCCGACCCAAGAGGTAGGTTTCCTACAAGCTTATTTCCCTTGGCGGTCTGGTTACGGTGGTTCGGATGACACTTCACTTGTTTTACCCATAAACTCTTGCTTGCAGTAGGTGCTTTCAGCTATTACCACCTGTTGCTGCTTTCACCCTCGCTTTACAGGTTTGATAGCCAGTCTTTTCTCTAGGTGGCTACCAAGTTGATTGGTAGTTTGTCTGTTTTTAATCCCGCACCAGGACAATAGGACTTAGTGTTTTCTGGATTAGGTTATGATGTCGGTGTATCCCTTCATTTTTCCCTTTCTCCCCTAGCTGTCTTTGTCGTTACTCGGCTAGGTTTCTTCACCTATATGGATAGTAAGTTGTCATCAGTAGAGGATTAAAGTGCGAACTCTACCCTGTCGGGTTACTCTACCAATGCCAGTCATCCCCCTAAAATTAGGTTTCGACTGAACGAATCGCACTGACAAACCAACCATCTGCCTTTTTGGTTAACAAAACATTCTTTAAGACAAAACCATCAGGCAATAGTCGATGCAGTCTAATCTTTACCCAGCCTTTGAGTTTTGAGACAGAAATATAAAGCCAATCCTTCTCCACGCTAATGGTGACTGCCTGACCTTCTATCTTGAGAGTGCGATATCTAGCGGCATTTTTGTCGGGTAAGAGAGGATACGTCACCGTACCTCTCTCCCCTCAGAACCGGACGTGACAGTTCCCCATCATCCGGCTCAAGCTCCCTTGTACACAGGTTGCTTCCCACTATGCAGGTGTCTGTGGCATTCTTTGTGGAC
>NZ_JBHFNP010000339.1:0-7256 GCF_041929235.1 Microseira sp. BLCC-F43 | reverse complement strand
GGACTTACACCATCACGGAAATTAGATTGTCAAGGTTAGTTATTATAAACCTTGCCCTGCTTACACTTGGGCCGTTGGGCTTTCCATTTTTGCCGGAACGAATCGCACCCAAACGACTCTTACACACCCGAATAATTTAGCCAGTGCGATTTTTTGCGAGTCTGTGGGATAAATTCGGTAACGATAACGTAATTTCATCCTAAAATTATAGCAGATGATACGCCAATTGAACTTTTTAGGTTGACACTTTTGGCTCAAAAGCCGCCCTATAAGGGCGGGGCTTGAAACCCATTTTTTTGGTCACATAACAAGGAGAACTATGCTCAAAGCAGCAGACATTATGACCACCGATGTGGTTACCATTCGCGGATCTGCGACGGTAGCTGACGCGGTGAAGCTGATGAAACAAAGAAGCTTGCGTGCCTTAATAGTGGAACGCCGCCACGACCAAGACGCCTACGGCATCGTTACCGAGACTGATATTGTCTACAATGTAGCTGCTTTTGGGAAAGATCCCTCAAAGGTGCGGGTTTATGAAATTATGACCAAGCCTTGCATCGCGATCAATCCCGATTTGGGCGTAGAATACGTGGCGCGGTTGTTCGCCAATACCGGCATCCGTCGCGCCCCTGTAATTAAGGATAAGCTGCTGGGCATTATCTCGGTTACCGATATTCTCACCAAGAGCGATTTCGTCGAGAAGCCGAAAGAAACCACTCTAGCGGGAGAAATCCAAAAAGCCATCGCTGCTGCACGGGCGATCTGTTCTGAAAAAGGCCCAACTTCCAGAGAATGTGCCGCGGCGTGGGATATCGTCGAAGAACTCCAAGCCGAAGCAGCGCACCAACGCGCTAAGAGGCTGGAAAAAACAGCCTTCGAGGAGTACTGCGAGGAGTTTCCAGAAGCAATGGAAGCGCGGATGTACGATGTTTAATGGCTAATGGCTAATGGCTAATGGCTAATGGCGGATTGTCAGAGGACTTAAGCAAAGACTCGCCCATGTAGGGTGCGTTATCAGCGGTGTAAGCCACCGCCACCACCATGTATGGAGTTGCTGCGTAAGTGCTATCTCAGAAAAGTTACACTTGACCAATTAGCAATTAGCAATTAGCAATTAGCCCTATGGGACAATCAAAACAGGACAGGGAGACAGGTTAATCACCCGGTAGGTGACGCTGTCGGCGAGTCCTTCCTCGGTTAGTCCCATGCCGCGACAGCCCATGATAATTAAATCTGCCCCAAGTTCGTCAGCGACATCGCAAATCGTGAAAGCCGGTTTGCCTTGGCGTTCGACGGCTTCGGCTTGGATTCCCCTTTCGCGGAATAATGCTTGAGCTTTTTGCAGGAGTTGAGCGATCGCTTCCGGCGATGCCATCATATCCGGCATCGTCGGATCTTCCTCTGTAGCCAGTTGCTCTTCTACAACCGACAGCAGAATCAAGCGACTGCCGTATGTTTGCACGATATTGATCACCGCATCAGTCGCTTCGCGGGCTTCCGGACTACCATCTATGGGAAATAAAACTGTCTTGAACATTACAGCACCTGATCGATCCCCGTTTCTCGGTAAAATGTGGACGGCGTAAAAATAACGGACAACCAATGGCCCGTTGATTCGTTGAAAAAAGCATTTAGGAGGCTGTTACGTGTCCAAAAAAACTGTAGCAAATTTGTCGTCGTCAGATTTATCTGGAAAACGGGTATTGGTACGGGCAGATTTTAACGTACCCCTAGATGACGCGGGTAACATTACCGACGATACCCGCATCCGGGCAGCGCTGCCAACGATTCAGGATTTAACCTCGAAGGGTGCTAAGGTCATCCTGTCCTCCCACTTCGGGCGTCCCAAAGGCGTGGATGAGAAGTATCGCCTCACCCCCGTCGCCAAGCGGCTGTCGGAATTATTGGGGCAAGAAGTGGCAAAACCCAGCGACTGCATCGGCGATGAAGTTGCTGCTGCGGTAGCGGCAATGCAAAACGGTCAAGTTTTGTTGTTGGAAAACGTCCGCTTCCACAAAGAAGAAGAGAAAAACGACCCCGAATTTGCCAAGCAGTTAGCTGCGAATGCAGATTTATACGTTAACGATGCTTTTGGTACGGCACACCGCGCCCACGCTTCCACTGAAGGCGTAACTAAATATCTCAGCCCTTCTGTAGCAGGATACCTGATCGAGAAGGAACTGCAGTACCTGCAAAATGCGATTGAAAATCCCAAGCGTCCTTTAGCAGCAATTATCGGCGGTTCCAAGGTTTCCAGCAAGATTGGCGTCATTGAAACTTTGTTGGAAAAATGCGATAAGCTGCTCCTGGGTGGCGGGATGATCTTCACCTTCTACAAAGCACGCGGTTTGAGCGTCGGTAAGTCTTTGGTGGAAGAAGATAAGTTGGAATTGGCGAAGTCTTTGGACGCGAAGGCCAAAGAACGCGGCGTACAATTGTTGTTGCCTACCGATGTCGTAGTTGCAGATAATTTTGCTGCCGATGCGAATTCGCAAGTTGTCAGCATTGAAGCTATCCCCGATGGTTGGATGGGGTTGGATATCGGCCCCGAATCGGTGAAAATGTTCCAAGCAGCACTGGCTGATTGCAAGTCGGTGTTGTGGAATGGCCCGATGGGGGTATTCGAGTTTGATAAATTTGCTGTGGGGACTGAGGCGATCGCGCGTACTTTAGCCGATCTTACCAAAACCGGCACCGACACCATCATCGGCGGTGGCGACTCCGTTGCAGCAGTAGAAAAAGTCGGCGTAGCAGATCAAATGAGCCACATTTCTACCGGCGGCGGCGCGAGTCTGGAATTACTCGAAGGTAAGGTATTACCTGGAATTGCAGCGCTAGATGAAGCTTAATAGCTAGCCGCAATTCAATCTGATTGATTGGGGGTGAACAAGCAACTGTTCATCCCCTACTTTTTGATTCAAGCCGGGTTTTTCCAACGCCAAAGTCTATGACTGTGGATTAAGATCTGTTGGCGTTTCGTTGTCGTATTTTTTTTGACATGCCATATCCCGCTTTGTTGGTTGCATATCATCGTAGTTTGGTAGCTTGTCAGGAGGAAAATCTCGGAGCAAAATGATATTTTTAAATTCACTGGTTTCAAACCTACGAATGCCATAAATTCGTAGACAAACAGGTTTTCTTTCACTTTTGTATCTTCGTAAAATAACTTCATATTGTCCAGAGTTATTTTTCTTATCTCCCTTGAGCTTTAATAGATCCTGATCCGTATTTTTGAGCAAAGAAACGTCATTTTTTTCGTCTTGGGTTGCAGGCTTATCAGTCTGAACTAAAGTTGTATCTGGGTTATAGTTAGGAAATTTTTTACTGTATACCTCTTCGATTCTGGTTCCTATCCATTTTGGGTCATCTGGCGGTGGCGGACACAAAGAAGTAAGAGTACATATTGCTTGAGGTGCTTGGGATATATTCACTAAAAATTCTATTGTTTTGACAATTCCCCCAAATAAAGCCATGCCAAGCATCAACATTTTTGTCCAATGTGTTGCTGCCTGAAACCTCGTTTTCCACCCTGGTTGTTGAATAATTGTTGTCTGACCTGAATTTGGATTGTTCGGTGTATTGCTCATGTATTAATTCCCATCTTGTTTTGAACATGACTTACATACCGCTTTTGCTAAACTTGAGTTCAACGTAAACGCGATCGCAAGAATGAACGAGATGAAGGAGAATTATTCCCGCTCTTCCTCATGAATAGTTATGTCAATGTCAAGCTCTAAGGCATACGACTTTTGCCCCCCTTAGAAAGGGGAGTTGGGGGTATATGCAACACCTGAAATAACTGGAATCCCGCTAAAGCGAGGTAACTTCTGTTGTTATAAGCATTTTCAACAGAAATATGTCCGCTCCGGAAAAGATTCTTTTTGGGTAAAATTTTTGATCAAAATCAGGTTTAACGCGCGACAATCCTAGAAACCGGGTTCCTCTTGTTGCGCTCCATAACATACATATTTTGCTTTTTTTGTGAAATACTTATACAAGATCTGCGCTCTAGCTTCGTTGATGTCGGTGCGTTACGTTGTCACTAACGCACCCTACAAGCTACTACAAACCTGCCTGAAACACCTGCTGGGCGGTCAAGTTCAACTCTGAGAACGTAGGCGACTCAATGCGATCGCCCTCGCTAAACTGTTTAACCTGATACTCCTCATCCACCAGTTCGTAGACTGACAGGGTGGGGCGCTTGGGGTTCCCGATGAACTTGCGACCGCCCAAACCGAGATAATCTACGATCCAATATTCGGGAATACCCATTTCTTCGTATTCTGCCAGCTTGATGTAGTAATCATCTCGCCAGTTGGTGCTAACCACCTCTACGGCTAGACGAACAGAACTTCCTATCGTGATGATCGATTCTTTTTTCCATCGGGGTTCGTTGACCAGTGCGTGTCGATCCAAAACAAGTACATCTGGTTTGTAACCTGACTCGTTACGGACGGGTTTCAGCAGGTAGTCACCGGGGATGGAGTAGGGTAATTCGCGACGGTCAATTTCAACTGCTAGTTTTAAGCCGATGAAGCCCGTAACGTCAGAGTGGTCGCCTGTGGGATTAGGCATTTCAACAATTACTCCGTTATGTAGCTCATAGCGGTGTTCTGAGTTCTCTGGATACCATGCGACGAACTCGTCAAACGTGACTAATTTGGGGATGGCTTGAATCATGGTTTTTCCTTTGACTTGGTGGGTTGAAATGTTTGAGCGTGCAGCTACCTACCTCGTTGAAAAATCTCGTCTGTTGTCAAGGCTAATTCTGGAAAGACAAGAGATTTGATTTGCGCCCCTAGCGTGAACCTCTCAGCTTGATATTCGCCGTTGACTAGCTGATTAACTGTAATAGTGGGTTGTTTTGGGTTGCCGATAAAACGTTTACCACCCAATCCCAGATAATCTACAATCCAGTATTCTCGAATGCCGAAAGCTTCGTATTCTTCCAACTTCAAAGCATAATCATCGCTCCAGTTGGTTGAAATTACTTCGATTACTAGGGGAATAGAAGTTCCTTTGGTGATGATAGATTCTCGTTCCCATCGCGGTTCATCTCCAAGGGCTTTCTCGTCTAGCACTATGACATCCGGATCGTACCCCGATAAGTCGTTATTGGGTTTAATAATGCATTGCTTGGGGATGAAATAGGGAAAACCAGCCCGTTCAATTTCAGCGCCAAATTTAAAGGCTGTAAAACCTGCTACCTTGGAATGTTTGCCAGTTGGTAAGGGCATTTCAATAATTTCTCCATCGTGCAGTTCGTAGCGGTGAGGAGAGTTTTCTGGATACCAGGCAATGAATTCGTCAAATGTAACTGGTTTGGGTATGGTTTGAATCATGGGGATTTCTCATCGAAATACCGCTAAAGTATCGGTTTGTTCGTAGTAAGCGCTGAAGCGCTTAAAGATTGGCACTAAAGTGCCTACTACGAACATTTATTAGACCTCTCCAAAAACTCTTGTGGGGTGGGCATTCTGCCCGCCTTTGAGGGAATTTTTGGCAGAAGTCTATTGATATTTTGATGGTGGCATTTGCGTCAGTCTTGTTTCAAAAAGTTTCATCCCCAGTTGGTTCTTGATAAACCAAATCTCGTTTCTGATGACGATAGGAGGCGACAACGGGGTAAACAAAACTGCGTAACCGATTCAGCGCACCAACTGGACGATGGACAGCTAAACCATTCCAGGGAGAAAACCGCAGGTTTTCAATGAAATCGAATTGTTTGTCAAAATCAATTATCTGATGTTTGACGGTGAGACGACCGACTGTAAAGAAGGGTGATTCGCTTTCTTGCCAGACAATCGTAGCATCGTCGATGGACATGGTGGGGTTGGTTTGGAACTGGATGCCAAAATCCCAACAGTAGTGGGCATCTGGTTTTGCTAAAGCTGCGATTAGCTCGTCCCGGTAATAATTATCTGGTTGAGTGCCACTTTTTGCGATCGCTTTGGCGCGGGAGCGATCGCTTTCTGGTCTAGACTCGATAGCAAGTCGCGAGTGGGGTGCAATACTTGCAACTGGAGTAAACGCATATTTAACTACAGCCGGATATGCAACCGGAACCACACCGGACTGGGACGCATCAAAATCAGGGTTCAGACCCAATGCAGATGCTGAACCACTCCAATATCGTTCTGCGAGCAAACTCTTGGGATTGCGGCTGGTAATGGTTTTTAGGGCTGAGAACTGCTTAGGATGTAGCAGCATCCATAACAGCACTGACGGTTCCCACTTAGCAAGCGCACTAAAAAAGCCGTAGAAGTCCCTAATAGTTTTGATGAAGAAGATTTCGGCATTTTGCACAATGAAGTCTTGGGTATTCGACTCATGGCTTTGCCCAAGTCGTTCCCCTTCTACTCCCATCACTTTTACCGCCATTGAGCGCGTATCTGAAACGTAATCGTTTTCCACCTTGGTGCGCCCGTTGGCAAATCGCAGCCACACTGGATATTGTTTTGGTTTGGCGAGCAAACCTTGTTTGGTAGAAATGGCATTGAGCTGAGAAGCCGTCAGTGAAGTCTTTTTGCTTAATTCGCCTTTAATCCCATCCTCATCAATGTCAAAGATTTCCAGAGTTGCTTTAACGCCTGCATGGGTTTTGGTGTGCGTATCTCGCAGCGCCCGTTCGGAATCTTTGTAAAGATTATCCATGCGCTTCTTGACTTGCTCGAGCAGGAGATCGTAATATTTGCGTTCATCCTGTTCGGGATATTCTGTAAATAACTGCTTGTCCATAAAAAACACCTACGTGACAATTCAGTTTAATTCATTTTATTATTTTATTGCTAATTTTTATAATTTTTGTAAACGACTACCCGCCCGTTGCAGAGGTTAATCCGATTGCGCTCAAGTCTTTGCTTGTGGGTAGCACCACCGCCTTTAGCGTTGCTCCTACAAATTTAATTTGTTCATGGCTTAAGTTTATTGCTTGGCGTGAGAGAAAGCATTTCCTCAATATTGTTTTCCTCCCTTGGCTGCAAAGAAACCCGGTGTCTGGGAAAAATCCGGAAGAAAGTGACGATATATCTACTCAAAAACCGGGTTGATCGAGCCAAAAAAAATAGAGACGTACATATGCGCGCCCCTAGTTTTTAATTTACTTTTCCCCTACGTAATTTAGAAGGGAATTTCATCCACATCGGGTTCGCTTACAGGCATTGGTTGACTGGGGAATTGGGGAGTTGTCACAGGTGGAATTGGTTCGTCATCGTGGACTTGTGGAAGAGTAGCAACCTTGGCGGGAGAAGCCGTTG
>NZ_JBHFNP010000338.1:0-19930 GCF_041929235.1 Microseira sp. BLCC-F43 | reverse complement strand
TGTCTTCAATTTTCAAGACCCCAGTCAAACCTTATCGCGGTTGATGCGCTACGAATATTTTGGCTACCCCGCTGATTTTCTGTTCCGTTACCAGCGTGCGGTAGAAGCAACAACCGCAGCAGACGTGCAGCGGGTTGCTCGCAATCACCTCAAACCACAGAACATCGTTACGCTAGTAGTAGGTAATCTCACTGATATTAAGCCGCCGCTGACTAGCTTAGCTCAACGAGTAACGCCCATCGATATCGCGATTCCGGCAGCGCAGCCAGGTGGATAGGAGTCACAATCGGCACCAATTTCTTCACTTAATTTTAGCAGCCAGAGCGCGCGCCCCAATTATCTTTGTAAGATCTTTACGGATGTGGTCATCTATACTTTCACTCATATCACTGCTAAATGACCACACCGTAGTTATACTGAAGTTCGCGTCCAAGCTTGAGCATTATAAGTAAATTCACGTAAGTTGTCAAGTAAAAATATCATCTATTGTCCAAAACTTTACAAAAACTTTATCAAATGTGCTTGTGTTTTTACTTAAAGTTTATATAGTTTTATTGGTATTGTAGATATCATTTTTTTATGAGAGTAGGTTTTCAACTACCTGTCGTGGAAACCAATGTTAACACCTGGATTGTAAAAAGAGAAAATTATGAAACAAAAATTAGGTCTGACCAAGAGTGCGGTGTTATTCATTTCGACCTTAGTCACCAGCTTGGGCATTGCCGCCTCGCCTAGCCTAGCTGCTACCTTGGCTAGATCTCGATCGATATTCACAATTGATTATTATAGTCAAAGCCCCGAAAACGTTCCGACTTTACCTGAGGATAGCGCTGAGGCAATTGCAGAGCCAGGAATGTCAGTTATTACGAATGGTATTCTGACTTCAGCTAAGGGTCGTGCTTCGGTTACTGGCAGCACAGCTATGGCGAATGCTGAGGCTTATGCAAGTTTCTTTAAAAATCCACTTTCTTCGTTCAATTATACCACTAATTTTGCTTCTGGCAAAGGTAACGGCTACTTTGGGTTGGCACAAAGTGAAGCTAAAGTTGCTGGTGATTTTTCCATAAAAGCTGGTGAAACTTTTTCTTTTGATTTCATAGCTTTTTTAGAGCTGTATACATACGTAGGAGATCCCTTTGGAGAAAAGGCAACTGCCAGCGGAGATATATCCTTGGTTTTATTCGACATCACCAATCAGACTGTCTTAGACTCTTTTTCAGTCTTCAGTAACATAGTAACGAGTGCATACGCGAAGCCATCAGAAGATGTTTTTGGTTATGACAAAAGCCAAAACATCAATCTAGGTTTAATTTATAAGAAGACTTCTTTTGGCAGCATCAATGAAGAATCTGTCAAAGCCTTGTTTGAGGGTTCGTATCAGCGTTCTTTCCAGAGCGATACTCGTCTACGTTTAATCGAAACAAAAACAAATCAAGTCACCGTCGAAGCTCCTGAACCATCGAATACATTCGCTTTACTTCTCGGCTTTGGATTGACAGGCGCTTTCTTGGGAGCTAAATCAAAACTTAACCGACAAAGCAAGTTATTTTCAACTGGGACCGACAAAGTTTAATCGAGCAACAGCTGGATTAATTCCTGGGTAATGGGAAAACCTGTTTGCCGTTCAAAGTGGAGAAACATGGGACTGGGATTGGCTTCTAAGAATACATATTCACCTTGGGGACTCAGACGCCAATCAATTGCAGTCCATTCTAGCATGAATGCCTGGGTAATGGCGAGACACTGCTGTTGGATGTAGTCGGGTAACTCGACGGGAATTAATTCAGCTTCTAAGTCTTCCCGAAAGTCTAAAGAAGGACTGCGAATTTCGGCAGAATAAACTGAATTGGCAATAACATAGCTGCGGATGTTAGTGCCGGGAATATATTCCTGTATGGTGACTGGAGACAGACTTAAAGTTAAATTGAGTCGTTTGGGATCTAAATGGTCTTGGGTGATAAATTGGGTATGAGCGCCTCCATAGACCGGCTTAAAAATTGCTTTTTCTTGAGACTGGACGAAGGCGATCGCTTGTTCCGGATCGTTACCGATCCAGGTGGCTGGAATTTTGACTCCTATTTGCTTAGCTTTATGCAACTGGAGCGGTTTTTCTTTGTGAAACTGGTAAGCTTGCCAGGAATTAACCCAACGGCAAGGGATAGCTTGCAAGAGCGTTCGCATAGCACTCATTGCATCGTTGACTGCGATTCTTTGCCGATCTGGGTCGTTTAACGAGGGGACGTTAACGCCAGAAAAACTACGCCAAAATACGCTGCGAATCTCTGAAAAATTTAATTTCCTGCCTCCAGGCAGAGTCAAATACCCCAGTCCAGTATCTGGTTGCCAAGACAGGCGTAACTGAGTCGGAAACAAACGGGTATCTAAATAATCTACCGTCACACCCGCCTGGGTCAGAGTTTGTTTTAAATGGGCAGCATGGGCATCTTCAGAATTACCCAGAATTAAGATATTCATAAACAATCACTAGCGAGCCGATCAAACTGTTTGTTCATCACTTTGGTTGTGAAGCATATAATTCAGTTCTCCGGATAACCACTGTTTGAACATTTTGTCAATAATTTCTTTAGATCTTTCAGGGGTTAACTCGGCTGGAATAAATTCTTCAACTAGAAAAAGATGATACCCTTGTTCGGTTGCGAACGGGCCGATTAACTCTCCGGGTTGGGCACTAAATATAGCAGAAGCTATATCTGGCTTTAAGCTCCAACGATGAAGCTTTCCTTCGTAACCGCAAAGATGCCGACGCCTCTCGTCAATATCGTAAAGGTGAGCCGCTTCATAAAAACTGATTTCCTCTTCCTCAATTTGATAGAAGAGTTCCTGAGCCAACTTTTGGTACGGTACAACAATTTGATAGAGCAATATTTGCTCGTAATCCAGTTTATTTTGGGCAAAAGTTTTTTCTACTTCGCGGCTGAAGAGGCTTTCAGCTAATTTTTTAGCCAGCAGGCGATCGCGCATTCCAGCTTCCCACTCCTCCGGCGAGATCATCTCTTCTGCCAACCAGGCTAATGTCTGTGAAGCTTTCTCCAATCGCCTTTCATAACGGATGCGGTCGGCTTCAGCTTGAATTTCTTCTGCCGTGACTGTTATGCCTCTTTCCTGAGTGGCTTTTTCGATGATTTTTTGAGATAAAATCTGTTGGTTGACAAACTTCAGCTGCAGGTTTTTTTTTAGGTAAAAAACCATTTCATCAGCCTTTATAGATGGTCTAGTCAAGTCAGTCATCTAAAACCTCACGGGAAAACGGAAACCGCGATGTTTTAACTCGCGGATGAAGTTGACACGGCGGTTTGAACCGCCCTAGGGCTACTGAAAGCATAGTTATAACCATCTTTTCGATGAATTTTTCGACAATATTTGTAGCTAATTCCTTTAATATCTCAGAATAAGTTGAGATATTAAAGGAGCCTGTTGACCTAACGGCTACACGGCCCAAATATTGTCCGACCTTCTTTCCTGATAAGACAATTGCTTTCACGATGTCTCCAGTTTGAAACCCCTTAACGAATTTGTTTCTAGGAACGTATCGCGATGGAAAACCAAATTTGTCTGTCCGACACATTTGGCGGGTTCCATGCCCAGTGGCCTTAATTAATAAAGGCTGATGCGTAAGTAAATCCAGCGACTCAACTTGACCAACACAAGCAGCATCCAACCAATGGTACTTGGGCAAATTTAACCGATTCCGGTTAAACTTAGTCAAGCCACCCGAACCAGTAATAACAGTTAACCCCTTTTGTTTGAGTCGATTAAATAACGCCCATCTAGTTGAATTGACTGCCGCAGCATCTTTAAGAGGACGCTTTGCCTGCGCCAAGATTCGCTTAAGGACATCTGGTTTCTTAGCTAGAAACTCCTCAATGTTTTTAGCTCCTTTCTTTTGATTGCATTTGTCACAGGCAAGGCAAAGATTCGAGATGCGATTAGTTCCACCCTTGGATTTAGGCTGAATATGCTCAATTTGTAATGGAATATTTTCACCGTTACAATAAGCACATTTTCTTTCCCATTTATTGAGCAGGTATTCGCGCACTTCGTATCCATGCAGCGTGCCTTGCTGATATTCGTCACCTGAGATTTCAGGGTTCTCTATTTGCTGCAAGTCAAACCTGACCAGTTCTTGAACGATCGATTTAACGGGCGCAAGCTTAATAAACCTGTTAACCCAAGTAATAGTTGTTTGCACTCTATGTTGCAATGACGGGGCTAACCAACCATCTGGTTTTTTACGGTTTAAGAACCTCGCTTTTCTATAGCGAGTCTTACGATTTCGCCGCGATCTACCCAGAGAACGGCGCGATTGGAGACTGAGTTTGATTGCTTGCCCTCTATGGGTTAATTCGGCAGCAAATAAGACTTTATTGCCTTGAACCAAGGCTATTCCAGTTATCCTCGACCCAGGAGCTATCTTGATTGTGATAGGCTCTGGTTCGGCTATTACTACCTTTTTCAAGATGATTGCAAAAGGGAATAAACGGAAAACAGCTGCTTTTTTGGCCTGCAATAACTTCCTAGCTGTAACTGGACGGCAAGGTGATAGTGGTTTTTTGTTGGCATCAATAACGAAGACATAATTCTGTTTAGACATTGTTTTGTCTCTACTGGTTTCCCGTAAAGTTAGCGCGCGCTTTTGTTTGGGGTCGGTAACTATCTAAAAAGCACTGTCTTACCCCGAGTAAAACTGTTTAACTTTTCGGTTCTAGAGGAGGCAGCGCCGCCAGAGGGGGAAACCCCCATGAGCGACTGCCGTCAGGAGACTAGCACGCATCTCCTGGTAGGTCTTTAACCTTGCCCCAAACTTCGTTTCCCTGTTTCCAGGACTTAAGCTGGTCAGCTACCTAAAGATTTAGGGCCTGATGCCCCGCATCTTTAGAGCGGGGTGCTGACTGTTCTATTGGTTTGAGAACGGTCTAAGTATGTAGGCGTAATTAAAGCCATCTATGTTTAGTTTTGTAAACCGCTTCCAGCTCACCTGAATTAAGCTTTGAGCTAGATTTACATACCGTTACATAGTTTTGTTGCTCAACGCCTACCTACTTACACCCAAAACTTGGGTGGATCAAATTATAAAATCAGCAATATTGAGGTTGGTTGCACCTCTGGCATCAACGGTGCCCAAGACTACAGCTAAGATGCCGTCTGCGGGATTTGGGCCGAGTTTAATTAAAGTAGCATCAGCCCCAGTGGTAGGGTTAATCGCGTTGTTAATTTGACCGTCGCCATTGAAATCAATTGTTTCAAGGACGATATTAGCCAAAGATACTTCTCCAATTAAAGCAATCCTATCACCTTGAGCTAAATTAAAATCGACGATTACATCTGCCAAACGCGGGTCAGCAGTAGGGTTAACCGTCTCGGTTCTCAGTCCAAAGGTATCGCTACCATTACCCCCAATCAAAGTATCGACACCAAAGTCACCGATGAGGAAATCGTTACCGTCGCCGCCATTGAGCCAATCGTTCCCTTTGCCACCGCGCAAGATGTCGTTGCCATCACCTCCGTTGACATTATCGTCACCTTGGTTGCCGTTGATCCAGTCCTCACCACCTTCTCCAAATAACAGATCGTCGCCTGCGTTACCAAACAGCTGGTTGTCATCGGTCCCGCCGATAATTAGATCCCAACTTACCGTCCCTACGATTATGGGGTTGTCGCTGGGGGAGGTTACCATTACGTTGAGCGGTGGCTCTGATATTGGATTGGTTTCGGTTTCTGCGGGTGCGCTAGTTGTAGCCTCGGTAACGGGGGGAGTTTGGGTGGAAGCGTTGTCAGAGGGGTTACCGCTACTGGAAGTGGCTGTGGAGTCGGAGGGCGAAGTAGCGCTGTTATTCGATGGGACTGAGTTAATTTCCTGACTCGAATTATTCTGAGTTTGTGTTGGTGCGCTAGTTGTAGCCTCGGTAACCGGGGGAGATTGGGTAGAGGCATTGTCAGAGGGGTTACCGCTACTGGAAGTGGCTGTGGAGTCGGAGGGCGAAGTAGCGATGTTATTCGATGGGACTGAGTTAATTTCCTGACTCGAATTATTCTGAGTTTGTGTTGGTGGGCTAGTTGTAGCCTGGGTAACCGAGGGAGTTGGTGCTGGTGGGCTAGCTGTAGCCTGGGTAACGGGGGGAGTTTGGGTGGAGGCGTTGGCAGAAGTTGGGGTGGCTTCAGTAGTACTACGCCCACGAGTATTACCCACCAACGAGCTAGAAGTGTTGCTGACTGGGCTGGAATTATTGTTGGCGATCGATGCAAGTGAGTCACCGCCGACGGGGGTTAGGTCAATCAAATTATTAGACGGCTGCGTCGGCAAGAGGTTCTGGCTCGGATTAGTATCAGTTTGGCCTGATGTATGGGCTGTAGCGCTGGTGTTTGGGGGAGAGCCTGCAGAGGCGCTGGCTGAACCACCCACACTACTGGATGTCGCTCCCAGAATGAATTCTCCATGACCGTTACTGGTTTGTCCTGTGGGGGAGGCAGCTGTCATATTGCTCATATTACCAGCACCCTGTTCATTCACGAACGACATCACATGGACGAAAGCACTGCTGCCGTTAGAAGGGGTTGCGATCTCCTCCGGCGTTGTGCTGGGCGCGGTCGCAGCAGGAGCAATCAGAAAATCAGTTGGGTTTAAGATAGGCATGGTGACTCATCTCCTTTTGTTTTGAAATTGAGCTGTGGGATCGCCTTTGGCGCTGGGCGCAAGCGCAATCGCAAGAGCTGCATTAGCTCAGCTCTCTGACTACATAGGTTTCGCTAATGGTCTGATGCTGATATCAGTCACTTCAGCACTTCGAGGTAAACAAAGTGCGTTGATGACTGCGGCAGCTACGTCCTCTGGCTGCATCAGGCGTTCGGGGTGATAGGGTTTACCTTCGAGCTGGTGAACGACTGCTTGTAAGGGAGTGGCAGTGCGTCCGGGAAAGACGCTGAGGACGCGCACTTGGTCTTGATTCACTTCTTCTCGCAAGCTGTCGGCGATCGCTTTGAGGGCGTGTTTGGTGGCTGCATACTGCCCCACCGTTGCTCTGGCATTCAAGCCTACACTCGAGTTAACGAAGGCGATTTGACCCCGGCAAGTTTTGACCATGGGTAGCAGCGCTTGAGTCAGGAGGTAAGGAGCGCGAACGTTAACGCGGTACTGCCTGTCCAAGTCTGCAACGGGAGATGTTTCAATTGCCCCCATCGAGAAAACACCAGCGCTGTGAACCAAGATGTGGACTTGCCCAAAATCTTGCTCAATAGAAGCTTTCAGCTGCTCAATCTCTTCGTCCCGCGTCAGATCTACCTGATAGGTTTTTGAGCGGGGGGAAGTTTCTCCAATGCGGGCGCAAGCATCCAGGCTTTCTTTGCTGCGACCCACCAAGCAGAGAGTAGCACCATGGGCTGCGAGTGCAAAAGCGATCGCTTTGCCGATGCCGCTACTGGCTCCCGTTATTACTGCAATTTGGTTAGCGATCGCACTCATAATTTATCAATAACCTCCCGCTCTAACTGACTGAAAAAAAGGTCTTTTATTTTTTCCTACTCCTCCTTTTCTTTCAACAAATCATTCGCCCATAATGCATCCGCAGCCTTTTTAATTTCTGCAAATGCCATTCCCGACCTTTCGGCAATATCCAGCAGGCTATGGTTGCCATCGGACAAATTTAAAACCCACAAGAGAGCCATTGTATTTAGCTTCCTATCTTTCTGACTGCCGACCGAGCCGTATAGACCACGTTTGCCCAACTGCGGTTCGCATTTTGGGTTTTGATTGAGGTAGGTTTTATTATGGTCGATCGCCAGCAAAATCGACTGACATTTAGCAAAAGCATCTGCCAGATATTGGGGTTGGACGAAATCCAGATTGTCTGCCGATGTATGGTATTCGGGGAAACTGCCCCAAGAAGATCGCATCAAGCAACCCACAGCTAGATTAAATCCCGGCGAGCAATATTGTCGTTCATCGTAGCCATAGGGAGAGAAGTCTACAATTTCATACTCTTGAGCCGAATTCTTCAGTATATAAGCCACAATTTTGTCTATTTCGGCATCGCCTCTGCGGCTTTTTTTGTAGGTAAACTTCCCCGAATCGCCCAAACAAGTTAATACTAAGCCATGTTTAATCTTGGGAACTTGTGCCTCATTTAAACAAAGCCAGGTAATCGAACCAATCGTGGCGGGAATGAAAATAAATCGGTAGGAATATCGCTGGGGAAGCTGGCTCAAATGTTGTGCTAGAAAGACAGCGATCGCAATTCCCGATAGATTGTCATTACAAAGAGAAGGGTGACAGACATGGCACGATATCAGCACTTCTTCTCTTGTTTCACCTTTGAGGAAAAACTCCCCATAAGTTAGATAACCTTCCTCTAGAGAAGAGTCAATGCAGACTTCATATTCTTCATCATCTTGCAATTCCAAATATTGCTTGTAGCTCAGACAAAAGCCCCAGTCTTCTTTATAATAGGAAGTCCGATTAGGAATCCAGTCCGGGTAATCCGGCAAAGTATGCAAATGTTCTCTTAATTCGCTTAAAAATATCTTTCTTTTAACCGGCACGCTGTAACTGACGACGTGCAAATTGGATTGGCGGAAATCTACAACTCTCTCGCCTCGTCCATTTTTGATATAGGCGTCTTTGATGTTCCACTCTTTAGGAACCGTCCAATCAAAGACTTGAGTTCCCGACGGCACTTCGTGAATTTCTAAGGGAATATACTTTTGGAGAATTCTGAGACTTTCTCGAACGCCATTCCCTGTTATGCTGCGGCAAATCGGATACAGTTCGGCTATCAGCTGATGCATCTGGAACCCAAACTCTGTTGTATTTCCGGTTTTATGGGTCTGTGTTGCTTGCACAATCATCGCTATACACCTGCTACATGAGAGAATGTCTTGACTGTAACAGATTCCAGCAAAGGCCAAGATAAATCTTTCTGGGATATTTCACTCACTGGTAGGGGCCATTCAATCCCCAAAGCCGAATCGTTATAGCGCAAGCCAAAAGCGTATTCCGGTGCGTGGAATTCGCCCATTTGATACATCACCTCGCTTTCATCGGTGAGGGATTGGAAACCGTGAGCAAACCGCTGAGGAACGTATAAAGCGCGGCGATTTTCAGCAGTCAGTTCTACACCGATGTAAGATAAATAAGTTTCAGATTCGGGACGCAAGTCTATAATTACGTCATAGATAGCTCCCCGAATACAGCGAATCAACTTCGTTTCGGCGAAGGGAGCTATTTGATAGTGCATCCCCCGCAGCGTTCCTTTTTTATAGTTAAAAGATAGGTTGCACTGGACAAGGTTTGGATTGGGACCATGAGCTTCAAATTCCTTGCTACAGAAACTACGAGCAAAAAATCCCCGTTGGTCGGTTAGTAGTTCTAAGTCAATAACAAACGCACCTTTTAACTTAATTTCAGAGAAAATCATAAATTTATTTCCTCCTTTTTTTGCTCATAATACGATTTTACGGCAGTAAAACGCTTCTGCATATTTGCTGGTTGAATTTGATTCCATTCCCCGGATTCTGAGCAGCGAACGGAAAGTTTCTTCCGTAAACCATTGCTTATTATTCTGGGTTTTAAAGGCATCCAGAATGTACTGGATTTTGCGGCGGCAAATCGACTCATCTAGCTGCACAAAAAAGTTTGGTATTCCCAAATCGCCGTCGTATTTAGGGATTTCGTATTCCAGGATGAGATGGTTTCTAAAGGTATTCCAAGTTAGGTCGGAAATTAAGCGGTGGTCTTGGTGAAGATCCTGCCGGTAATGAGTCAAAATGAGGTCGGGTGAGAATTCTTGTTTCAATTGCTCAAAATATTCTTTGACCTCAATACCAGAGAAAGGAAGAAAGCCATCTCGGAAATCTTTAACGATTACTGTCTTTGCCTTTGCTTCTTTTAAGAAGAGATTGGCACTGGCGATGGCTTCCTGCGCTCTTTCCTGGTTTGAACTGAAGACAACCCAATAAAAGATGATGTTCTTGTAGTTTTCGATCAGCTTTAAAACTGTACCTCCACAGCCAATTTCGATATCATCGCAATGTGCCCCCAGACAGAGAACTCTGTAGTTGGATTCGTTAGTTTTGTTAAAGCCGATCTGCATCATAATAATTAACCTACAAGTTGTTCCACTCTTTGGTCTCTCCAAACTTCCCAATGTCTTTCGCCTCGCGCATACATATCATCGAGGTGCTGCTTCTCTTTAAAGGTGTCCATGACACCAAAAAAGCCCGTATATTTGTAAGCGGACAGTTGTCCAATTTCAATCAATCTTTGAAAAGGTTCGCAAACGAGTTCTTCTCCGTAATTAATGAATTTGAAGATATCTTTCTTAAACATAAAATATCCACCGTTAATCCAGATATCCCGCTGTTTGACATCCTGAATTTTTCTCACCTGACCAGTTTCATCCAAGTCAACTAAATGAAAGCTTTGGCTGGGTCTGACGCACAAAAAGCTACCGATCTTATTTTGCTTGTGAAAACGATCTATATATGTTGGCAGGTGTAAGTCGGTCAAGCCGTCGCTGTAGTTAGCCAGGAAGTATTCTTCGCCATCGAGATACTCTTCAATTGCCTTGAACCTTTGACCAATATTGGCAGTCAAGCCGGTATCCACAAAAGTGATTTTCCAGTCTTGAATATCCCGATTAAATAATTGAATATTTGCGCCGTTGGATAAACTAAAGTCATTGGAGATCCACTCATTATAGTTTAAGAAATAGCTCTTGATCGTGTCAGCTTTGTAACCCAAGCACAAAATAAAGTCTTTGTGTCCGTAGTGGGCGTAGTATTTCATTACGTGCCACAAGATCGGTCGATAGCCGATAGTAACCATCGGCTTGGGGATGCTTTCTGAATAGTCTCTCATTCGGGTGCCAAGACCACCACAAAATAAAACAACTTTCATTTTCAATTTCTCCTTAATTATGGGAAATATTGGTGAGTGCTGATTAAAAGCCACACCAACCGGGGTTTAGGCTAGACCTCGGCTCGTAAAAGTCCTAAAAATCTAATGCAATTTAGTTTGCCATAGCTAATCTGATAGAAGTTGCCAAACTGGCAGTTTCTTGGCATGTCCTAATTCTTGAGGGTGACATAAGTCCCAGGACTTACCCACGACGAGAAAAGAAACCGGGTTTCTGGCTGGGATCTCTGGTTCTCTATCGACGATTTTGCGGAGAAACCCGGTTTCTTGTGGTATCACCTTGGTTTCTGGCTGGGATCTCTGGTTCTGTATCGACGATTTTGCGGAGAAACCCGGTTTCTTGTGGTATCACCTTGGTTTCTGGCTGGGATCTCTGGTTCTGTATCGACGATTTTGCGGAGAAACTTTGGTGTTTGCGTTAGTCCTGAGTCCTATACAAGCGATTTCATCGGCGATTGCCGATGAAACAAACCCATCTGTTCCCATCCGCTCAAAAACAGCGTGGGAAAGTGAGACCCCCTGGTTTCAAACCAGGGGATGAAAATTGACCCAAACGGATTTATCCCTTTGTTTCTGTTTTTGTTTCTGCTCGAATTAAATCATCAGTACACTTGCACTTCCGGAATTGGCACGACAAATTTCCCGCCCCACTTGCGGATGTGAGCCATTTGTGCTATAATCTCTTCCTTAAAATTCCAGGGCAAAATCAGTACATAGTCTGGTTTAGTTTCGTTAATTTTATCTGGGTGAAAAATAGGAATGTGAGTCCCTGGGAGGAATTTCCCCTGTTTATAGGGATTGCGATCGACCGTGTAGTCAAGAAAATCGGTGCGGATACCGCAGTAGTTTAACAGCGTATTGCCCTTACCCGGAGCGCCGTAACCGGCAATAGATTTTCCTTCTCGCTTAGCCTTAATCAGAAAATCTAACAGCTTGCGCTTGGTTTCTTTGACTTGTTCGCTAAAGGAAAAGTAGCAATCCAAGCTGGTAAAACCAGCCGCTTGTTCCCTAGCTTTTAGTTCTACTACCCGCTGGCTAATCGGTTTAGAATTGTCTTCGGCGTGACGAGCATAAATTCTCAAAGATCCGCCATGAGTCGGTAACTCTTCTACATCAAACAGGGTCAAACCGTGGGCGGCCAAAATATTTTCTGTTGTTATGAAGGAAAAATAAGAGAAATGTTCGTGATAGATGGTGTCAAACTGATTTTCTGCCATCAACCGCATCAGGTGGGGAAATTCTATTGTAATCGCTCCCTGGGGTTTGAGTAAAATTTTCATTCCTTTGACGAAATCGTTCAAATCAGGCACTTGAGCCAGGACGTTGTTACCGAGCAATAAATCTGCCTGTTTTCCTTTCTCAGCTTGTTCTCTGGCTGTTTTTTCGCCAAAAAACTCTACTATTGTGGGGACACCTTTTTTAATCGCTACTTCAGCGATATTTGCTGCTGGTTCTATTCCTATTGCCGGGATACCTTTGGCAACAAAGTATTGCAGCAGGTAACCATCGTTACTGGCAATTTCCACCACTTGACTTTCCTGGTTCAATTGGAAGCGATCTACTGCCATATCAACGTAGTTTTTGGCGTGTTGCAACCAGGTATCGGAGTAGGATGAAAAATAGGCGTATTCGCTAAAGATATTTTCGGGGCTGATATATTCCTGGAGTTGGACTAAAAAACAATGGTCGCAAACATGGACGTGGAGGGGATAAAATGGCTCCATTTCGTTCAATTGTTCGAGGGTGCGATAACTTTCGCAGGGGGGAGACATGCCCAAATCTACGAAGGTATGGCGCAATTGGGTGCCGCAAAACCGACAGTTACCCTGATTTAAGCTGATATTATTTTCCATTTTTAATTCTCCAGTTTTTTTGGTAATTGGTAATTGGTAATTGGATTTATTGGCAGTTTACTCTTGACAATTACCCATTACCCCAATCAGAAACCCGGTTTCTGCGTCGATTTCTCGCTGTCAAACCCAGGATTTTTCAGAGAAACCGGGTTTCAATGCCAAGGGATGTAACTAGCAACTTGAGTTATTCGTTGTTGCTGGTTATTGTCGCCAGAAGAAATCTTGGTCGATTTGCTGGGTGCGAATGAGATATTCGAGTTGTTTGAGGCGGGTAAATCCTCGAAATTCAAAGGTTTCTTTTGTCATGTCGATTTGGTTAAATAAGTCAAAGAATTGCTGGGCACCGCGTTGGGCGTTCCATTCGCATTTGAATCCGGGCAGGGTTTGGTTAATTTTATCGAAGGAAACGCGATAGCTGCGGTTGTCGGGATCGCTTTTGCCAAAGCTCAATTGACAACCTGTGAAGACATCGGCGACGATTTGGGCAATTTCTTTGACTTGATAGTTGCTGTGGGTATCGCCGACGTTGAAGATTTGGTTGTGAACGATTTCTCGCGGTGCTTCTAGGGTGCAGATAATGGCTTTGCAGATATCGAGTAGGTGAACGAGGGGACGCCAGGGGGTACCGTCGCTGGTCATTTTGATTTCTTTGATTGTCCATGCCCAACCTGCTAGGTTGTTCAAGACGATATCAAAGCGCATTCTGGGAGAGGCGCCGTAGGCGGTAGCATTTCGCAGAAAGGTGGGAGAAAAGCTGTCATCGGCGAGGAGTTTTACGTCTTGTTCCACAAGGGTTTTGCATTTGGCATAGGCAGTTTGAGGATTGACGGTAGACTCTTCGGTAACGAAGTCTTCGCTAGCAAAACCGTAGACGCTGCACGAAGAGGTGTAGACGAAGCGGGGTATCCCTGCTTGCTTCGCCAGTTGTGCCAAACGGACTGACCCTTTGTGGTTGATATCGTAGGTGATATGGGGTGCTAGCTGACCGAGGGGGTCGTTGGAAAGTTCTGCTAAGTGAGCGATCGCTTCCACTCCCTCGAGATCTTCCACCGTAATCTGCCGGATATCTTTGTTAAGGGTTTTGGGAGTTAGCGCCGTCCCATTGTACAGCCAGCCAACTTTATAAAAGCCCGTATCGACGCCGATCACCTCGTAACCCCGTTGCATCAGCAAGGGGGCTAATAACGAGCCGATATAACCTTCTGTTCCAGTTACCAAGACTTTCATAGATGAGAATTTTAGGCGTTTATTGTGGTTTGTCTCTGCTGCGGCTTAGAGATCGTTCCAAGGCATAGAGACTAATTGTGAGGCAATTTCATCTCGTAAGGGTGCAGCTTTATCTTGATTTAACCAGGCGAATAACTTTGCCAGCGCTTGAGGAGACCGATCGATTTTGAGCGCTTCTTTGATTACATACAATACCCCAGCAAGATTGCCAGCCTTGAGGGGAATTGCCGCTTGTTCCAGACAATAGTTGAAGTTATAGCTGCGAGCTTGAGCTGTAATTTCTGCCCGATGCTGGGCTGGAAAGTAGCTCTCGGACACCTCAATTGCACGGCGGATCGCTCCTGCTAGCTTCCCAGAAAGCCAATTTTCTGGTGTCATTTTTTGGGTATGTTCGCGGTAACGAGCTAATATTCCCGGCTCGTACCACCAATAGTAAAAAGAGGCAAGGCGTTTAAAGATTTCCCAGTCGGCAATTTCGGCCAACTCAGGGTAATAGCCCCCCAGCCGTTCGTGAGTGGTGCGGCGAATCACCATTGCGGGTACGGTGACTAAACCGCAGACGCCAATCCGCGACAGCCAATCCTGGATGATGCCCCGTTGCTCTCCGTAGAGCGAAACCACTTCCCCTGTCTCCAGCACTTCCCCTTTCTCGTTGATGTATTCAAAACCCGTACAGGCGACCCCCACCGAGTCGGGGCAATTTTCCAGACTTTGCTGGAGGCGGGCGTAAAAGCCTGGAAGCACGCAGTCATCATCGTGGAGGACGTGAACCCACTGACCGCGACTGAGGGCAATGCCTGCGTTGTAATTTCCCACTGCACCGATATTTTGCGGATGGCGGTAATATCGTATAATACCTCCGCCTAGGTAATTTACCATTTCAAACATGGGTGGAGTACTGGCATTATCTACAACCAGAATTTCCATGTCCGCTTCCCCCGACCATTGCACCAGCACGCTAGCCAGAGCTTCGAGTAAATAGTCGGTGCGGTTATATACTGGCATGACTACAGTCCAGAATGGTCGGGGGTTCTGGGGGTCTGCTACGGGTGGAATTGCGGGAAACTGATAGGCGCCGACGGTGACCTTGCCTTGGGGAATGGGCGGGGTTACAGGCACTTCCTGGACTATACCAGCAGGCTGGTAAGCTGCCACGGCTTTGGCATAATGCGGATTGATCCGGCTTAACCCCTGGCGATAGATAGCAACTGCCTCTGTTATATTTTTCTGTGCTTGGTAAATTTTACCCAAGCGAGTGTAGGTTTCCCAATGTTTGGGATCGAGTTTCAGGGCGGTTTGATAGGATGCGATCGCGTCCTGCAATTCCCCTCGTTCTTGCAGTACAACCCCCAAGTTGTAGTGGGTTTCCCATAAGTCTGGCTGCATGGCAGTTGCCTGCCGATAGTACATCACCGCTGTCTGCAAATCCCCTGCTTGTTTGCGATTGTTGCCCAATTGATTGTTCAAGGCAGCATAGTGGGCAAGTTGTTCTTGTGACAGCTTTCCTTGAGCGTGGAGTGCGTTGCCCAAATTCACATCGGCTTCCATGCAATTGGGCTGAAGTTGCAAAGCTTTTTGATAGGATGCGATCGCTGCTTCTAACTTGCCTTGTTGTTGCAGGGTGTAGCCCAAGTTGTTGTAAATGGGTGCTGCATCTGACCGCAAGGCAATCGCTTGCTGGTAAGCTGTCTCTGCTGCGGAAAACTGTCCCTGACTTTGACGCAAATTGCCTAAACTAAACCAAGCCTTTACCAAATCTGGTTGGACTTGAACGGCTGCATTTAGCAACTGCTCTGCTTCCTGGGGCTGACCAATCTGTTGCGCCAGCACGCCTAATCTATATAAGGCTTCGGGGTGATTGGGCTGTTCTGCTAGCACCTGGCGGTAACCCTGCTTAGCTTGCTCTAAGCAGTTGGTTTGATGATATTGAATTGCTAGTTGGAGGGCTTCATCAACTGTTTTCATAAGCTGTGATTCATCTACTTTGCACTTTTAAAAATTACGGTATCTTGACCAGAGACATTGACTACTTTTTTTCTTCTATTTTATTGCACGTTCTCCCTGTTTCTCAAGTATTGTTATTAATTTTTACAGCGGATTCCAGATTTAATTATAGCCAAAAACCTCTTAGGGCTGCCAACCGCTGTCACCACAGATGAATCAGGATGAACGCAGATGTAGGTCAAGCCTTTTTGTCTGGTATATAACCCAATTTGCTACTTATCAACGGCGCAATTATTAATGGGTAATTGCTAATTGCTAATTAAATTAAAAGGCTGTGTAATCCTGACAATTACCAATTACCCATTACCTATTTACAGTGCCAAAGCTATGTAACTAGCAACTTGGGTTATATAGATGATTTTAGCGGTTTTTATTCGAGCAATTTTAAGGCAATTTTTTCCCGGATAGGCGCTGCTTCATCTTGAGTTAACCAACGGAATAAGTTCGCGACTGCTTGCGGCGATCGATCGAGTTTTAGCGCTTCCTGAAGCATCTGCAAAGTCCCAACTATATTGCCAGCTTTGAGAGGAATTGCCGCTAATTTTAGACAATAATTAAAGTGATGAACCCGAGATTTTGCTGTAATTTCTGCACCGCGATCGCTGTTAAGATATGCCTGGGATATTTCGATGGCACGGCGGATGGATGTCATCTGCGATCCAGATAATAAAAGTTCGGTTGTTTTACTCTGAGAATGCTGGCGGTAACGAGCCAAAATTTCCGGTTCGCACCACCAATCATAAACAGCGGCAAGGCGTTTATAAAACTCCCAATCACTCGTATAGGTCAATTCAGGATGATATCCCCCCAGTCGTTCGTGAGCTGACCGACGAATCACCACCGCTGGCATATTCAATGGGTTGGATACTCCAATCCGTTGCAGCCAATCCTGAGCAATCCCTCTGCGATCATACAATTGTTGGGTGAACACTACCTCCCCTTGCTCGTTAATATTTTCATATCCTGTAAAAGCCGCCCCGATCGAATCGGAACATGCCTCTAAACTTTGCTTGAGGCGGGCATAAAAACCTGGGAGGATATAGTCATCGTCATGCAGCAGATGAATCCACTCACCTCGACTGATGGCAACGCCTGCATTCCAATTTCCTGGCAGTCCCAGATTTTGGGGATTGCGGTAGTAGCGTACTATTCCGCTGCCAATGGAATTTACCAGTTCCAACAGGGGCGACGGACTGGCATCGTCAATCACCAAAATTTCCATTTCCTCTTCCCCTGACCATTGCGCTAGCACGCTGGCGAGACATTCGAGCAGATAGTCCCTGCGGTTATAGACTGGGATCACCACACTCCAGAAAGGTCGAGGCTGTTCAGGATTTGTCACTGTCGGAATTGCTGGGAAGTGATGCCCTCCCACTATCACCTCTTGTTGGGGGAGCGGGGGTGGTGTATGGTTTTCTTGGGCAGCCGCAGAAACTTCTTCGGCGTCCACCGCTTTGGCATAGTGGGGATTGATTAGCTTTAACCCTTGTCGATAAGCAGAAGCTGCCGCTGTTAAGTTGTGCTGGTCTTGGTAAATCTTGCCTAAGTTATAGTAAACTTCCCCGCAATTAGGATCGATCTGCAAAGCTTTTTCATAGCAGGCGATCGCTTCTTCTAACTTGCCTTGTTCTGCAAGCACCACCCCCAAGTTATTATGAGCTTCTACCAAATCGGGTTGCAGGGCGATCGCTTGCCTATAATAAGCCACAGCAGTCTTCCCATCCCCTGCTTTTTTCCGGGCTACACCCAATTTGTGATTCAATTGTGCATAATGCAATTGTTGCTCGCTGGAGAGCTTGCCTTGGGCGTGCAGCGCATTGCCCAAATTCGCATCTGCTTCTATAAAGTCTGGCTTTAATTCTAGAGCTTTTTGATAGTAGTTAATTGCTTCGTCAAATAGTCCTTGTTGTTGCAGAGCATAGCCCAAATTGTTGTAAATTGGCAGTGAGTCAGGTTTTAGGGCTAGAGCTTGACAATAAGCGCTAGCCGCTGAGTCAAACTGCTCTTGAGCTAAACGCAGATTGCCTAAGCTGAACCAAATCTTAACAGAATCTGGCTGGACTTGGGAAGCGGCACTTAGCCACTGTTCAGCAGTTTGGGGTTCCCCTAACTGCTGTGCCAGCATGCCTAACCCGTATAATGCTTCGGGATGTTGAGGCTGTTCTTTCAGTACCTGGCGATAAGCCTGCTCAGCCTCGGTGAAGCGATGGGATCGATGATATTGAACCGCAAGTTCGAGGATTTGAGAATCTGTCATCAGAAAAATGGGTAGAAACCCCGTCCTTATAGGACGGCTTTACAGTTACCACTACTGCCTTGGGGTTGCTTGAACCTAAGTACTTTTGTGTTGTACTTTCAGCGGGACAGTTACCGCCTCGAATCTTGCAACCCTGTACACATAGTGTTTTGCTCGCCATGAGCCTCCCTTTCGGGGTAAAGTTAGCTTCGCCAATGTTTTAAGAGCTTGTTAGACTTGCAGCACTGTTTCAGTGACCTTAAAACTGTTTAACTGCAAATGACAGAGCAGGGAACTAGCTACGCATTCTCCGGTGTCGTGACTCAAAAAACGTAGACAAGGAAAGTCTTAGGCTGGTCAGGATGGCTTGTTAGATTTCTCTTCCAAGCCTCATGCCTTTAGGCTGAGGTTCCTGACATTCAATCTCCAGGAAGTTGACACTCCCCCGCATTCCGGACGGGGGATTCTTGGCACGGGCGTGCGATCTTGCAAGAGACTTGTTGCCAAGTCCGAGATTAGGATCTTCTCTCCCCAAGCGTTTAAGGTTGACCTGTGTCCCACGGTACTTAATTGATAGCGAGTCTATTTTAACGCTTTATCCAAAATGTTGATTGCCGCCAAATTATGGTCGCGGTCTAAAACGCCTTAACTTGCTCAATTGGGACAACTTAACGCCACTATTTTCCATCCAAAACCGTATAGCTTTGTTGCGGATAAACTGAAATGTGCAGATAGCTTCATCTATTTTACCATCTGGATCAATTCTTCCTTTTGCTTTGAATTCGTAGACAATCATGACGTTTTCTTTAATCGACCTACTTCGATTATATAGGTGCTTACAACTGCTGGTTCTCTCCCTACACAAAAATTTACTTTGCTGTATGCTTAATCCGCTATTTTCAGCATATTGACTGCGGTTTAAACCGCAGTCAAGGTCGCATTTCATATCACTTCCGGTTGCATCGTTAGCGCGGTGAGCTATTGAGCAGGTGAGCTATTGAGCCGGTAGAAGGAAAAAAAACAGCTTTTCGCACAATCGACTATCTACAACCTATGCAACCGGACATGATATCATTGAGTAATATTTATATGGTGGATGAAATAATCCCGAACTATTAGGTAAGCTGTTACACTTTTAATTTGCTTGTGGAGATAGCAGGGTATCCGGGGGGTTGGGGAGCTGGGGAGAGAGTTTGACTGTTGCGGGACTTACCCAGGACGAGGCCAGAAACCGGGTTGCCACTTACATCTGGAGTTGACAAATCAAATATTTTTCCGAGAAACCCGGTTTCTTTGGGTAAGTTTTAGGTTTGTTTCATAACTTAAGAATAGAAAACGAGTGCAATCGCACTAGCTGCAATTGCGCTCGTCGAAGGTGTATTCAGATGAGTGGAAAACTGCTATAAATCTGGAAACCTTGCCGGATTGAAGCGGGACTATCCTATCACCAAAGTTTCTGCGCCGATTGAGAAACCCGGTTTTTTTGGGTAAGTCCTGTGTTGTTGTCCGCTCAAGCTGCGAGCAACTGATTGTAGGTGTAACTTACACCACCGGCAAATTGGAATTGCTCAAATCCGGTGGTGGTCATGGTAATGCCACCTAGCTGAAAATTAGCACCATTGTTAGCGCCAAAACTGATTTTAAAGCTGTCTTTGTTGTAAGAGCCTTGGCTGAGTATATCGG
>NZ_JBHFNP010000337.1:0-53244 GCF_041929235.1 Microseira sp. BLCC-F43 | reverse complement strand
TAACTCTGTATTGGGGAGAGGTTGAAGAGAATTAAGTTCCCACTCTTGTGGGGTAGGCATCTTGCCTGCCCTTAACTCTGTATTGGGGAGAGGTTGAAGAGAATTAAGTTCCCACTCTTGTGGGGTAGGCGTCTCGCCTGCGCTTAACTTTGTATTGGGGAGCAATCTAATAAATTGACCCTCAGAAACCTTGATGCATTGATTATTCGTGCATACTTCCACCACCGACATTTTGTTTGCCGTCAGCGTTCCGGTTTTATCCATGCAAATAACCTGAACCGAACCCAAGGTTTCTACGGCATCGAGGCGGCGGATGAGGACGTTGTGCTGCCGCATCTTGGCAATACCCAGGGCGAGGGTGGTGGTAGCAACTGCTGGTAGTCCTTCGGGAACTGCTGCAACTGCTAGGGATATGGATGTTTTGAGCATTTCCAGGAAACCATATCCGCGCCAAAGTCCGATAGCAAAGACAACGCCGCAAACTGCCCCGGATATGAATACGAGTTGATTTCCAGCTTGGTCGAGTTGTTTTTGCATTGGGGTTTCGGGTATTTCCGCTTCGCCTACGAGGGTTTGGATCTTGCCCATTTCGGTATATTTTCCCGTGGCGACGACAACGGCATAACCTTGTCCCCCGGTGACTAATGTTCCCATGTAAACCATGTTCGCGCGATCGCCCAAAGGAACATCTTCCCCGACGAGGGTTTCAATTGTTTTGTTCACCGGCATACTTTCACCCGTCAGGGCAGACTCATCCACACTCAAACGATTTGCTTCAATTAATCTGGCATCTGCGGCGACATAACTGCCCGGTTTAAGTACTAAAATATCCCCCGGAACAACTTCAGCAGCGCTAATTTCTATTTGAGTCCCATCTCGGATTGCCAATGCTGATGGTTTAACCAGACTTTTCAGCGAATGAATTATCTTTTCTGATTTGCTTTCTGTGGCGTAACCGATGATGGCATTAATAACAACCACGCCCATAATCACCAGTGCATCTGCAATTCCTCCCGTGACAACCGAACAAGCCGCCGCGACGGTTAAAAGACCGACTGGAAGGGATTTAAACTGTTCGATAAAAATACTTAATCCCGAGCGCGGAACGGATTCTGATAAAACATTTTCCCCGTATTTCTTGAGCTTTTCTCTCGCAGATTTGCTCGATAATCCCGCTTTTTTTGATGTTTTAAACTCCGCCATGACAGAGTCTGGCGATTTTAGATGCCAGGGTGCAATTTTTTGCCCTTGAGTCGCAGCGGGCGGGTTTTCCACATAAACCATAATTTGGCTTAAATTGCTTCTATCTTTAGGTAGATTTTTGACCCGTTCTTGAGTTGAGACAACAGGGGAATCTGTTCCTACTATATATTTCCGGGTGCGGTCAATTGTAGTTAGTGAAAGTTGGGGCTCTGCTCCTAGTTGCATCCTACCAACTTGTTGCGACCACAGCCGATATTTCCCGCCTTGTTTTCTGTAGTCTAATACAAGGCGTTCGATCTCGGTGGCGATATGGTAAAAGCTGCGATTTGGAGCGAAAAAGACGAGAATATTGCCAGTTAAGGGGTTGGCACGAACTTGCACGATGCCAAAGTCCTTAGCCAGGTTGAATTCTAGGTGTTGTTTGAGAGATTCCGAATGGTAAAGTCCGTTGACTTTAAACCTAGCCCTTCCCTTGACAGCGGTGTGGATTGGCTGAACCAAAGGGTGGTTATTTTTATGGGTAGTTTCTGTGCGAGCGCTCATTTTTCTAATTGCACCTTGTCCGTCGCTCTCTTAACAATTCCGCATTTTAAGATACAGAAAGAATGTGAGTAATTTGTGAGGTTTTTGTCAATAAATGTTACAAAATCCTAATATACCGAGGTGAGCGCTCGCTAAGCAGCAAACAAAGTATGTGCCAAAAATTACTAATACACGACTTACGCAAGGGCGTTCATATCACTAAAGTTTCTGGGTAGATCTCTAGTTGCCTTGACCGACGATTTTGCCAAGAAACTTTGGCGATATCCGTAATTCCTGTAAATAATTTAGTTGCCAAATTGGCAACCAGCCTTTGATTTTCTTAGCTACATTTTTGAGAACGACTTACTTGCCAGATAAATCTAGAGAGATCGACTGTATGCACGCGAGCTTACAGAGCAGAAAGCAGTGAGGTAAGTCGGGTTTTTTAATAGCTAAGGAGAATGTAATGTCGTTAGAAATTTTCGCAAAAGTCAAAGAGTTCATTGTCAGAATGGTGAAAGACCAAGATTTCCGCGCCGAACTAATGAGCGGGAAAGTCGAACAAATTAGAACAGCGATGCTAGAAAGTGGCTATAACTTTTCCACTGAAGAATTTGAAACAGCCACGCTCAAAATATTGGAGTTAAAAGAAGCGGGTGAATTCCACGAACTCTCTGAAGCAGAATTAGTGGGAGCCGTGGGTGGGTATATAAGAAGGCCTCCTACGATGCAGCCAATGTACGGGGTAATCTGGTGGCCTCCAAAACCATATCCAAAACCGCTACCGCAACCGGAACCGGAGCCTTGTCCGAAGCCAATCGAGCCGATCTATCAAGCGTTGTATGGAGTGGTAATCGAGCCAATCGAGCCGATCGAGCCGTATCCACCGGCGCAAGCGGAGTACGGAGTTGTGATAATTGATCCAAATCAATTAATGTAAGTTGCTAGTGACATAGAGCCAAAGAAACCCGGTTGCTGAGCCCTCGCCCAGAAGCAAACCAAGTACGTGCCAAAAATTAGTAATAGTTACATCCCAAGGCATTGAAACTTTGGTGAGCGGAAAAATCGTGGTTTTGACGCTAAAGAAACCCGGTTTCTCTGAAAAATCGTGGGTTTCTTGCGAGAAATCTACTCAGAAACCAACCGGGTTGATGACTGGGGTAATGGATAATTGTACTGAGCAGACTGCCAATCAATCCAATTACCAATTACCTATTACCAACTTATAACTAGCAACTTGAGTTAATACAGGACTGACGCACGACGAGCGTATCATCAAAGTTTGTTGCTACAATCTCTAGTTGCCTTGACCGACGATTTTTCCAAGAAACTTTGGCTATCTCCGTAAGTCATGTAAATAATTTAGTTGCCAATTTGGCAACCCGCCTTTGATTTTCTGAGATACAGTTTTGAGAACGGCTTACTTGCAAGCTCAATCTAGAGCTCCTCGACTGTATGCACCCGCTCTGACACAGCAGAAAGCAGCCAGGTAGGTCGGTTTCTTTACTGTCTAAGGAGAATGTAATGTCGTTAGAAATTTTGGCAAAAGTCAAAGAGTTCATTGTCAGAATGGTGAAAGACGAAGATTTCCGCGCCCAACTAATGAGCGGGAAAGTCGAACAAATTAGAACAGCGATGCTAGAAAGTGGCTATAACTTTTCCACTGAAGAATTTGAAACAGCCACGCTGAAAATATTGGAGTTAAAAGAAGCGGGTGAATTCCACGACCTGACTGAAGAAGAATTAGTGGGAGCCGTGGGTGGGTATATAGGAAGGGGTCGTAGGATCCAGCCAATGGACAAGGTAATCAGGTGGCGTCCAAAGCCGGAACCAAAACCGCTACCGGAACCGGAACCTTGTCCAAAACCAATCGACGTGCAGCCGGTTTATGGGGTGGAGATCGATTGGAGCGCTCTGGACGGATTGATGGGTCAAGCGGCGTATGGAGTGGTAACCGATCCAATGGACGAATTTATTATTGCAACTGTAGCAGAGTAAAAGTTGCTAGTGACATCGAGCCAAAGAAACTTTGGTGAGCGGAAAAATCGTGGGTTTGACGCTAAAGAAACCCGGTTTCTCGAAAAAATCGTGGGTTTGACCTAAAGAAACCCGGTTTCTCGAAAAAATCGTGGGTTTCTTGCGAGAAATCTCGGAAGAAACCGGGTTTCTGACTCAGGGGTTTCTGACGCTCGGTAATTGTACAGAGGGCAATTAGCAATTAGCAATTACCCATTACCAATTACCGCTGTTAATGATAACTAAAACTCAAAATGAGGGTTAGCACCAATGCAATATCGTCGCACCAGTTATGCTGTCTGGGAAATTACTTTAAAATGCAATTTAGCTTGTAGCCACTGCGGTTCCAGAGCGGGAGATGCACGCAGCAAAGAACTTTCTACAGAAGAAGCTTTGGATCTCGTCCGGCAGATGGCAGAAGTGGGAATTAAAGAAGTGACTTTGATCGGCGGTGAAGCGTTTCTGCGTCCAGACTGGCTGGAAATTGCTGCCGCTATTAACCAGGCGGGAATGCGTTGCACCATGACAACTGGCGGCTATGGCATCACGTTAGAAACCGCAGGCAAAATGAAGCAAGCGGGTATTGTAACGGTTTCAGTTTCGATTGATGGTTTAGAAGAAACCCACGATCGCTTGCGGGGCAGAAAAGGGTCTTGGAAATACGCTTTTAAAACCATGAGCCACCTGAAAGAAGTGGGGATTCCATTTGGTTGCAACACTCAAATTAACCGCCTGTCTGCACCGGAATTTCCCCGCATTTACGAATGCATTCGCGATGCGGGTGCGCGGGCGTGGCAAATTCAGCTGACCGTGCCGATGGGAAATGCCGCAGACAACGCACATATACTGCTGCAACCCCATGAATTACTCGATATCTACCCAATGATTACCCGCGTCGCCCGTCGTGCTTACAGTGAAGGCGTGCAGTTGCAGCCGGGAAATAACATCGGTTACTATGGCCCGGAAGAGCGAATGTTACGTAGTCGCGGCAAAGCTAATGAATGGGCATTTTGGCAAGGATGCGGCGCCGGACTTTCCACGTTGGGAATTGAAGCTGACGGTGCGATCAAAGGTTGTCCTTCCCTACCGACTGCTGCTTATACGGGTGGCAATATCAGAGATCGAAGCTTGAGAGACATTGTCGAACATGCAGAAGAATTGCGCTTTAATTTAGGCGCAGGGACACCCGAAGGCACAAAACACATGTGGGGTTTCTGCAAAACCTGTGAATTCGCCGAACTTTGTCGGGGAGGTTGTTCTTGGACGGCGCATGTTTTCTTTAACCGTCGAGGTAACAATCCTTACTGCCATCACCGGGCGCTAGTTCAAGCCGAACGAGGCGTCAGAGAGCGGGTCGTTCCTAAAGTTCGCGCACAAGGACTGCCGTTTGACAATGGTGAATTTGAATTAATTGAGGAGCCAATTGATACTCCCTGGCCCGAAAACGATCCGCTGCACTTTACAGCCGACCGCATTCAGTGGCCTGAAAGTTGGCAGGATGAAGCCGACGTTTCTTCAGAACTTACGCAGGACGAACCGATCGCTAAAGTTTCTGCCTAGATCTCTAGTTGCCTTTCCCGACGATTTTTCATAGAAACAAAGGTTCCTGTTCTTATTCGTTAGTTGCTGGTTAATTAAAGGAGGGTATAGATCGTGACAGAAAATTCTTCTAGCCAAAATGCAAAATTTGATGGGGAACCCTCCCTGCTTCCCCGCCAAGCTTGGAACAGTCAATTAGCTTATTTCAAAGCAGTTTTGAAAGCAAAGCAAGCCTTAGATCGAAGGCAAAAATTTAATTGAGTAGCGAAGAAACAAAGTAAATCCGAGGGATAAGCGAGCAATCTAGAATCCCCCGCTACGCCAGCGCCACCCAAAAGTTGCGGTGCCGCTTGAAAGGTGACGATCTCAATGGGATTTTCTCAGCTTAAAGATAGCTAGTCCCAAGCGATCCGGGGCGGAACATTGCCTAGTTTCTGAAGGTGAAACACCGACCCCACTACCTTGCCCCAAAGCAAGAGCGAAGCAAACTTAACCCAGTCATGGAGATGCAGAAATACAGAACTTTGTATTCCTTCATCAAGATATTCGTGATTTCCTAGCAGGCAAACCCGATCTATTGCAGCGAATTTTGGCACACATGAAGCGCCCCTTAGCTGATGCGGCTGCGGTGAATTCTACCCGATTTGCCATGGTCAAAATGACGCAGCATCTGTGTGACACGGTGAAGTGTTGCACGGGTGGCAGAACAAAATTTAACCGCACTCAGCAGGGGTTTGAAAAGGCTCACAGTATTGATGCTGCCTGGGTTGGGGAGTCTGGCGCCCGGGTTCAACTGCGAACAAACCAGCCTTTAATCGTGACTTGTAAGGGTGATGGAAATCGCCAAGCTCGTCGCGTCAATGGGTGAGGATTCCCGGCAGTTGAAAAGGCGAAAGACTTGTTTCATCACGTCAGTGCAGGTGACATCGTTAAAGTTCATCTCGTAAAGCACAGAAAGAAGGTGAAACCACCCGACTTACACGACGCAGGTCAAGACCCCGACCCAGAAAGGATGCGAAGTTCTGATTAATGGAAATCCTATCACTTTATCGACGATGAAAGACATTGTTTTTGTACACCGTAGTGATGGGTATGGATATGTATTCTAAAATGCTACTTTTTGCGCGAAATTACTCCGATATGACGCTACTAACTCAAGTTGCTAGTTATCTCTCTGGGAGCGGCTAATGGCTAATGTCAGTAAAAATCCAAGATTAGCAATTAGCAATTAGCAATTAGCAACGCCGTTGTTTATAACTAGCAACTTGCGTTACTAGATGATATCGACCAGCTGCTTTTTGCCATTTGGCAAGGTGGTATGGGGTGGGGAAGGCTGGTGTTTAATTAGGCGGTCAATTTCCTCTAAAGCTTCTTCCATACCTTGAGAGGCGATGGGTGAGAGGTCATTGCTTAACTCAAAGTTGACCGCCGGTATGCCTACCCACCAAGCTTGGGGATGAGCATTGTACAGTGCTTGCGCGATCGCTAACAACATTTGCGGGTCGCTGGTATGTCCCGTTGTGGCTACGGAATGGGCGGGTTCTAAGGGACATACCCTTACTTCCTGCGGTGTCGCCTCGGTATAAGCATCTACAAAGATCGCGCGATCGACAACAGCAAGTTCCTCCGCCAATTCCGGGGTGAGTTGGTGAACCGCAAGACTTCGCAGGTTAGGCACTCTCCATTCTGCCACCGCACGTGCTACCCTTTGTCCCACCCCGTCGTCGCCCCGCAGTTCGTTACCGTAGCCAATCACCAGAATAGACTGACGCAGGGTTTTTAGCGTAGCTGTTAAATGGCAACTCATAATTATTCCCTCAATTTCTCCCTTTTTTCGTTGAGCAGGACATTATTTGAGCTTTTGCGCGCGAGGCGACCTGCTTTCGTCCAAAGCCAACTCTACTTTCAGCTTAGGAGGAAAATTTGAGGAAGCCGTGAGGAATCGTTTCTCTGTAAAACTACGCAGATAACGGTAAACTTAGATATTCGTTCTTAGGTTAGATCTAAAGTACCAGCGGCATTGTGCCGCGAGCGCTCAAATCCCTCCTCTCAGTAATTATACGGTAATGCACTTCTAAGTAAGTGTTAAATTTTTATAATAATTTACGTAAATTTTAAAATAACGGTTAGATTAATAATTTTTTGATGAAGATTGGGTACAGGTGCTGGAACAGCGGCAGGGAAAAACCTTAGATTTAGTAGATGGGTAAAGCTTGAGCGATCGCCAGCTTTTGGCTTTCAGTAATTACCACAGGTACAACTGGCGGAAAAACTTTGGCGATACGCAAGGGCAGGCACAGTTAGAGATCGCATCTATTTCAAGCTTTATACACCTAGATAGATGCCAATTACCTGAGATTTGGTGCAAATTCTTGGCATGGTAAAATTGCTTTGCAGGAAGATGCTTGGTGTCGCTTTTTACCCTTTAATAGAAACCAATTCATAAATTCCCTGGAGAGACTCGATTAATGACGAAGAATCTATCAGTAGTAGCTGCTGGAGCTGCTTTGCTTACTTTTGGGACGGGTGCAGTGGGTGGGGCGGCGATCGTTCCTGGTAATCTGGAGAATATTGAAGGTAACGCTAACAGGGGTTTACCGTTCAATAGTTCTTATTTTCCCATGTCTTCGCTGCGGTATCAGCAAGTATTTGCCGCCAGGGAATTTTCATCCCTATCCGAACCATTCCTGATTACCCAAATTCTCTTTCGCCCTGATGCCGTTTGGGGCTGGTCTTTTTCCTCGACTCTGCCCAATATTCAAATTAACCTTTCCACAACAAAGAAAGCCCCTGATAGTTTAAGTACGATTTTTGCACAGAATGTCGGTTCAGATGAAAGGGTAGTTTTCAACGGGCGACTGTCGCTTAAGAGCGCATTTACTGGCGCTGCAACAGCGCCGAAAAATTTTGATATCGCCATTAATTTGGCGACGCCATTTCTCTATAACCCCAGTGCGGGAAATCTTTTACTCGATGTGAGAAACTTTTCAGGAGGCTTTTCAACTCAGTTTGATGCTGAGGACACTTTTGGAGATTCTATATCCCGCGTTCTCAGCACTCGTGTCGGTGCATCTACAGGTACGGCAGATACTTCGGGATTAGTAACAAAATTTGTCACAACATCAGCAGTACCCAGAGTACCAAACAAGGCAGTTCCCGAACCTGCCTCGGTGCTGGGTATACTGGCTGTTGCTGCTTTCGGTGCAACTTCAGCACGCAAGCGCAAGGGTTGTTTAAGTAGTAACTCAAGTTGCTAGTTAGCTAATGGCTAATTGCTAATGGCTAATTGGGTAGCATTGTTCTTTCCATTAGCAATTAGTGGTTGCGGTGCGTTACGCGCAACGCTTACGCACCCTACATTTACTGGGAACGCAATTAGCAATTAGCAATTAGCAACTTGGGTTAATTAAACTGCCATCAGTTGTCGATCTTCTGGCGCAAGATTGAGTTTTGTTCGCCCCCAGATCCAAATAGCACCCAAACCTAGCAAGACGACAATCAAATCGAGAATGCCACCCAGCACGGGTATTGCTGTCAAGATGACAAATGCTACCAAGCCAACAACTAGCGCCACAAAACTCCTATATGTGGCGTGAGGGCGCAGTTTTTGCAGTAGCCACCGCCCACCCAAAAAGCTGAGGACAATTTGAGGCACGAAGCTGGTAACAATTCCGAATCCAATTAATAAGGCGAAATTAGCCAACATACCAATGCCGATGGCAGGCAAAATTAAGTTTGGTAGGGTGAAAGCCAATACCATCATCAACAGCATCGTGACGATAGCGATGGCGATCGCCGCCGCAAACACGGTAACAAATGTCACAACACCCCATCCCAAACTCGGCAGTGGCTTCGCTTGCACAGTCCCTGCCAAGGTGCGAGTCCAACCGGGGACGAACCGCAGCAGCAGCCAGCCAATTAGCACCAACGCACCAAAACGCTGTAATTGATAGAGCAGATTGTTAGTTGAACGCTGCGGCGTTGAGGTTGCAACCCCTTCCCTCTGCAACGGCTCTCGTACCACACCGCCTGCTAGTTGGGCTTTTGGACTAATTTTTGCTTCATTAACCGATTGGTAAGTCAGTTTGCCACCAATGCGAGCCGTATCGGTCAGGGTAAGACCGGGTTGCACTTTCGGTATTTCTACGGGGGGTTTTGGTGCAAAAGGAACCTCTAAAGGCTCGGAGTCGCCAACTGCCGCGACGCGCAGGTTCTGACCCACGGTGCCGCTGAGGGCAAAGGAATTCATCGCGCCTAAGACGTTTTGCTTAACGTTACCTGCCAATAAAGCTTGAGCGCCGATAAAGTTGAGATTGCCGCCGATTGTGCTACCTGCCTTATTTTCCAAACTCAAGCCAGCAGCGATCGCATCATCTCCCACCCGCGCTTTATTCCCCAGGGTCAGGACTTGTCCCGCGATGCGGACATCATCGCCAACGGTACCGTTAATCGTCACCACTTGACCAGCGGCAATTAAATCTCCCTCGACTTTACCGTTAACGGTGACTCGCTTTCCAGCCAGTACCGCATCTCCTTTCACCGTCCCGTCGATGGTGATAGTTTCCTCAGCCAAATATAAGTCATCGTTAATCACCTGCCCAGCGGTGATGATAACTTGCTTTGGAGTTGGATTGTTGCTCGACCAAACTGGGGTAACAGCCAATAGCAGGGGTAATAACGCCAAGGCTAAGAGGAATAGGAGTCCTCTTTTAGTTGAAATTCGCCATCGTTTGATGTGGTGCATCATTTTTTTCTCCCTAATATGAGAACGACGCTCCTAGAAACCGGGTTTCTTTGTCTGTTAATGAGAAATTCCAGATGGGAGCATTTGATTTCAACTACTTTCGAGCCTTGGCGGATATTCAACCTGATCTAGTAATTAGAATTAAGCAGACTAGCCATGAGGTTGAAATTATTGTCCACCCAACCAATCAGATTGAAAATGTTGTTAGCCAAGCGGGGTGGTTTAGAAATCAACGTATCCAACTCGATTAAGCGTTTGAAATCGATATTTCCGCTCCCATTAAACTTAACTCCCGCCAACTTCATGATATTCATCAATTCTTGCGCCACAATGCCGTAGCCAATTGTAGTCGGATGCACTCCATCTAAAGAGAATAAACCGCCTTGAATCCGCCCCTGGGCATTAGATAGATAAAACATGGAATCCGGCTTTGGTTTGAGGACTTGCAGTGGTTGTGGCAAGGGGTACTCCGTCCACCAATCTGGTCTGGCATCGGGGTCTTCAATATAGCGGCGAGATGCCAAACGATCTAGCAAACCAACGGTTTCAAACAGATACCAATCTCGGCCTTCAGAGCGACCCTTTCGCACTGCATCCGCGATAAACTCGTTGTATTGGTCAATCGCACTATCGATCGCTCTGGCTTCCTGTGCGGTGATGTGCGGGTGCTTTTTGGAGTCGAATTCTGCGTCGCCGATCCAAGGTAAACTGTAGTGGGGAAAATATCGCGAACCCCGCTCAATTTTATGGCTTATGCCACGGGCAAAAGGCACGATTGTGACGTGAGGAACCGTACCCCAAATCACGTGACGGGCGCGGATTTTCTTAACTTCCTCGACCATTTCATCCAATTCGGCCTTAAAGTGAAACGGATGCCAAACGGTATAGATATCGTTTTTATCCATATCGTCGTAACCGTCACCCGTCCACTTCACCTTAAATGTCAGAATACTGCCGAGTGCGTTATTAGCACCGATGAGGATAATTAAGGTTTCAATCCCATCTCCATCGCCAGTTTCAGAGGTTCCTTCTGCACCCAAAGCTGCGGCTGCTTGTAGGGGTGAAAGTGCTTTCCCCGCTTTATCTCTTGCCGAGTTCAACACCCGCAACGCGGCGCGTTCGTTGTGATTGCCGACGATTTGCTGCACGGGATCGTCTTTGGGTGGATTGTTAGCAATAACCTGTTGGCAAATATCCGCCGTGCGCGAGATAGTATTCCGCAAATCCCAGCCATAAACTGCCAAGTTGTGGTTAATTTTTGTTTGGGTTGGTAAGCGGGAACCATTGCCCCGTTCCCAATAATCCTCAACGGCGTCCATCGATGATTGTAAAAATAACCCAGCTGAAACAAATTCCCACCAATCGATATTGCTGCCAAATTTTGCTTCTAAATCTCGCGCTAGTCGTTCGATGTTAAGTGGTAGTCCATCCCCCGGACTGTTGTAAACTGGATAGCGGAATTTATCAAACCAGCCTAATTCTTTGGCAATCATTGCCGGATAGGAAAGGCTGGTATTAAAAATCGCTCCACTTTGAAAACCGTGGGTAAGCGAGTCGCCAATGGTGACGAGTCGATGGCGGGGCGTTCCTTGTCGGTTAACGTTAACTGGAATTCCTAGCTTTGGATCGGTTTCCGGGCGGCGCGGTTGGGTTGTAACATTTACATCGGGCGGTGTTTTCGGATCGAGCATTTCGGGCGTTAGTTGTCTTGCCATGTAGCCTCCTAGTAATCGATTATTAGGTAGAACTTACGCCCATATTCCCGGTTTCTCTGAAAAATCCTTGGTTTGGCAATCAGAGATATGCCTCCGGCACGCGCAAGGGACGACGGTCGAAACCGGGAATAAGCCTCGTCGTGCGTAAGTCCTGTTAAGGTATAATAACGCTCCAAAAGCATTCAACTGAGATCCGGAAGCACGCAATATTTCGCAATTTTTACCCAACCTAATTCCTTGCCGTTTTATGACACTACAGACTCTTTTTCTGGTGCAGTTTCGATTTTATGAACGATCGCTTGCACGGTGAGAACGGAACAGGGCGCATGGTGGAGAACGTAGTTGCTGACACTACCCAAGAATAACTCGCTCAAACCCGCTCGACCCCGACGCCCGACGACAATCAGGTCTGCGCCCCAATTCAGGGCTTTTTCGCAGATAATTTTACCGGGACTACCGGGTATTTGGGTGAATTCGGCGTTGATGCCAAGGGTATTGGCACTCACGGTGCGCTCGCGCAACAATTCCAAGCATTTCCCTTCAAATTCATCCCACTGCTTGCGATAGTTCATTACGATTTCTTCTCGCACTTCGGGATATATCTCCGGATACAGATCCAAACTGGAAAATCCAGCTATTTTTGGACTGCCCTCTTCTTCGGAAGATAATACGTGCAATAACATCAGACTCGCTCCCATCGCCTTAGCAAGAGTTAGAGCTTCCTCAAAAACGCGATCGCCGATGTAGGAACTGTCCATCGCTACTAGAATTTTGCGTAACATAATTTTGGGTCCTTTTTTTGAAAGGATTTTTTTTGTGATTAGCTTTCTGGGTAATTGCTAATTGCTAATTGCTAATTGCTAATTGCTAATTGCCCCTACACCTATTTCCGATGCAACCGGAAATGATATTATTAGCCGCTCAAGGCGCTGATTTTTCTCAGATCCGCAAAAATCCGATTGGTTTTCCCGGTTAAACTTTTCGGAATCGGTTAATTTTTTTATGCTTCAAGCTTTTTGATTTCAGCAGCCATCGGCAACAGCAATTCTTTCATCTCTAATGATGACACCTTTATTCGTATTTTTCTATACTTTTTTTCTAATCTACATATTTCTACAACTTTCCTCACAACTGCAGTTTTGGATGGGCAGTTCGCTTTCCAGGGGTGATATCGAATCCGGTTGCATCGGAATTACAGCAGTTTTCAATTGGGTGCAACACAGTTATTGTAGGGGCTAAGGCTAAAGTAAGCTTTGTCGCTAGCACAAAGTTCCTCTAGCCTTAGCCCCTACTAATGATTCAAATGCAACCGGAATCCAGATGATGAAGCGATCGCCCGCCGCCCATACTCCTAAACTACCCCGCTTTGGAGCCGATACCACATTGGGTATAATTTGATCCATCCTTCTCTGGGAGGATTTAGCCGGTTAACAGTATTCTAAAATGACTTCTTTTTGTTTTTCTCGCAAGATTTTAACTAACTCTTCTATTAAATTACGGCGAATTGAGATATTTTTGGGCAGCAGGGGGTTTTGGTAAAAGTCGTTAATTTTCTGACCTACTAAAAATAAAAGCGAATCCGCTGACAAAATTTCCCTAACTAACATTACAGAACCATTATTATCGTCAGGCAATCTAGCTATATCGCAATGACATTGTTTTAAAATTTCAATTGCTTTTGACATGGTTAAGATGCCTTCTGTGACTAAATCAATCCCCTTTAATTTTCCAATGGGGGGAAGGTCTTTCCGCATTGTCTCAATTTCCATGTCAATTGTTTCCCCCAAATAATTAGCGACAATATTCCCCGTTGTCCCGCCGCAAATGACTTTTCTACCCTCGAATTTTAACAGTCTTTCTACATACTCTCTATCCTTATTTTTATCGATAGGGGGGCCAGTAAATATCATTAATGGGTTTGTTTTCCTAACGTACAAGCCTACAAAGGTTGCATCATCGCCAATTTTGCCGCGATAAAGCGAATGAGTTTCTTTGATAACGCTATTAACAATATTCCGCGAATTATGAACTTGGCTAACAAACAATTCTTCTATATGTTTAGCGATGCTTTCCCATCCCCAACCAAAATTTAGCGTTTGCCCCAATCCTGCATAAAGGATACCATCGCTAATTGCCCCTAAAAAATCCCCATTTTCCAGATAACCTTCGGCTACGGTAACTTTTTTATCTAAAATCTGTTCGGTTTTGGTTTCTAATTTAACCAGCTTACCTTGTTTAAAATAAAGAACTGGAGGATTATCAAAATTAATCGATTTAAACTTATTCGTTTCCCGTTCTATTTGAATAATTGTAAATGTAGCGTAAGCAATTTTTCTAACTTGACAAATCGGTAAAGTTCCGATAACGGTTTTAATTACCTCTTCTATAGAAACATCTGCATTGAGCATTGTAATAATAATTTCTGTGGTTAAGGTAGCCAGAATATTGGCTTTTACCCCACTCCCTAACCCATCGGATAAAACAATTGTAGTTTTCTTTTCATTTTTGCAAAACTTGACTTTGTCGCCGCAAAGTTCTTCTTCTTTTTTATTTAAACTTAAATTGTAAATATCCAAAAAGTTATCCATCTTCAAACACCTCCTGTTCCAGCATTTTGACTATTTTTAAAAGACTGACTTTTGTTTCTGCGGTTGTTTCTCCCAGTAACCCAGCAATTTGTTGGGCGACTTTCATTTGATTGTCTACGACCTCGTTAACTTTGGCGATGGTTTCGGTTTTTAATTTGATGATTTCTTTTTGGCGTAGTTTGTCATGGGTGGTATCAACCATGATACAAGCGACGATGCTTTCATCGGGGATGGGAAAAATCACTTTTCTGACATATAAATTATGTTCTTTGTATTCGGATTCTTCCACGCGAATCACTTCATTTTTATCCCAAACTTTTTGAAAATCCCTGACGTCGCTTTTCAAAATGTAGGATACTGGCAGACCAATTATCTCTTCTGAGTCTACACTAAACATTTTACAAAATGCCGGGTTGACAATTGTAATATTCATTTCCTTGTCAACTACTATTAGACCATTGGGGTCATATTCCCATAACAGTTCCCACAGACTTTTCTCGTTTTTTTTCACAATCCCCTGCCTTTAAATTATATTTGGCAATATTTCGTCTTTGAATTTTTGCTCGACGTTTTCAGGACTAATCTTGCTGAAGACTTTATCTTTGTATTTCATCACTATACCATCGCTACAGGTTTCTAGACAAAAAGATCCCTTGAGTTCGACTTTGTCTTCGAGTTGATATTGGATCATCATACTTTGGAGTTTGGGCAAGACTTCATAAACTCCCAGTTGATGACAAGCGGAACCCATGCATAGATAGAGATTTTCTTTCATAGGTGATTGCTAATTGCTAATTGCTAATTGCTAATTGCTAATCTAGTATTTTTACCGATTGAGCGATTAGCCATTAGCCATTAGCCATTACCTAATTTCGATAAACTTCGTTGAGAACGGTTCCATCTGCGGCAATTAATTGGACGTGCAGGGGCATTTGTCCGGCGGCGTGGGTGGAACAACTGAGACAAGGATCGAAGGCGCGAATTCCTGCTTCGACGCGGTTTAACATGCCTTCGGGGATTTCGCTGCCTTTGATGTAATGTTTGGCAATTTGGGTGACGGTTTTGTTCATTGCCAAGTTATTTTGTCCGGTGGCAATGATGAGATTGACTTTTTTAATTAGCCCATTTTCATCTACTTGATAGTGGTGGAATAACGTGCCTCTTGGTGCTTCGCTGACGCCGATACCTTCTAAACTATTAATGTCTGCGATCGCGCGAGTGCGAGGGGAAACAACATCCGGATCGTCTACGAGTTGTTCGATTTTTTCAATTGCTGCCAGAATTTCCACCAGTCGGGCGTAGTGGTAGAAGAATGAGGATGTAACTGCTTTACCACCAGAACGATCGCGCATTTCCTGCAACTCTCTATCTGCATCTGGGGTGCCGATGCGATCGCATACATTCAATCTCGCCAATGGTCCCACCCGATACATCCCCTCCGGATAACCCAGCGGTTTGTAATAAGGGAATTTCAGATAAGACCAGTTTTCCACCGCTTCGCCGATAAAGTCTTTGTAGTTATCTTCACTGAGGTTATCGGCAACAATCTTACCTTCGCTATCCCGGAAGCGAAGCACGCCATCGTAATGTTCCCATTCGCCATTTCTGGTGACTAATCCCATGAAGAGGGAAGGGAAATTGCCAAACGCCTGAACTTCGTCTTGGAATTGGTCTAAAAGGCGCTTGAATAGATTGAGGGCGTGTTCTGCGGTGGCGCGGGATTCGGGGAGGCGATCGCGTATCCACGATCTGCCTTCTTCTGAGATAGGCGATCGCACTCCACCAGGCACCGCCCACGCCGAGTGAATTTTCTTGCCTCCCAATATTTCCAGAATTTGCTGCCCAAATTGGCGCAAGCGAATTCCACCCCTCGCCAAATCCGGATCTGCTGCGATTAAACCAAATATATTGCGAGTTGCTGGATTGCTATCCCAACCTAATAAAAAGTCCGGACTAGATAGGTGGAAAAACGAAAGCGCGTGCGACTGGGTAATCTGCGCCAAATTCATCAAGCGGCGTAATTTATCCGCTGCCGGGGGAACCTTCACCGCCAAAATTTTATCCCCAGTTTTCGCCGATGCCAGCAAGTGACTTACCGGACAAATGCCGCAAATTCTGGCAGTAATCCCCGCCATTTCTGCCATCGGACGACCTTCGCAGAACTTCTCAAATCCGCGAAATTCGACAACGTGAAACCGAACATCATCCACTTCATTTCCATCGTTGAGATAGATGGAGATTTTCCCGTGACCTTCAATGCGCGTAATTGGGTCAATAACAACTGTTTTAGCCATAGTAATCCTCTTTGATTGGTAATTGGTAATTGCTAATTGCTAATTGCTAATTGTATATCTGATAAACCATTAGCCATTAGCCATTAGCCATTAGCCAAACTTAATCATATCTCGACCTTGCATGACGGGTTTTTCGCCATGTAAAAGTGGTTCGATGCTGGCTTTAATTCGCTCTGCTGATGGGGGACAACCAGGCATAAACATGTCAACTTTTACGACTTCATGCACTGGGGAAACTCGTTCGAGCAATTCTGGAACAATGCCGGGGAAATGGGGCAATTGGGGCGTCGTATCTCCCAATTCTAGGTAGCAGCGCCTTAAAACCGGATCTGCACCTTTGATCATATTTCGCATTCCCGGTACGTTGGCAGTTACGGCACAATCTCCGAAGGAAATTAGGAACTTGGTTCTTTCTCTAACTTTGCGAAGCAGTTCCAGATTTTCCTCATTAGCGACTGCGCCTTCAACCAAGCAAACATCCACGCCTTCCGGGTAGTCTTTAATATCAGAACCAACCGGACTATAAACAACATCGACTTTTTCCGCAAGTTCAATCAACCACTCGTCCAAGTCGAGAAAAGACATGTGACATCCCGAACAACCTGCTAACCAAACTGTGGCGAATTTAATCTTTTCCATTGCTACCCTCTCTCTGAAAATTGCTAATTGCTAATTGCTAATTGCTAATTGCTAATTGGTGATTGGCGATCGCTTTTTCTGTCTATTAGCCATTAACCATTAACCATTAACCATTAACCATTAGCCATTACCGCGTCCATTGATGTTTCTCCCTTGCCGTGACGAGGAAGTCTAGTTTAGTGCGATCGCGATCCATTTCCGCCACAGTCACACCTTTGCGGAAAATTGCCCCAGTGGGACAAGCTTCCACGCACTTCCCACAACTCGTACAAGCACTCACCGTACCCCAAGGTTGATTTAAACCCGTCACGACTTTAGCAGCAGCGCCGCGAAATGCCACATCCCAAACATGCGCCCCTTCAATTTCATCGCAGACGCGCACGCATCTGGTACACAACACGCAACGGTTATGATCGATGCCAAAGCGATCGTGAGAAATATCCACATCCCTTTCCGGAAAACGATAAGGGAAGCGCGCATGATCCATCCCCATTTCTATAGCTAAATCTTGCAACTCGCAATTCCCATTCGCCACACAAACCGCACAAACGTGATTGCCCTCCACAAACAACATCTCTACCGTCATCCGCCGATATTCTTGCAACTTAGGCGTATCAGTTTGAATTTTCATCCCCTCCCAAACCTGCGTCACGCAAGCAGGAAGCAACTTATTCATCCCCTCAATTTCCACCAAACACAAGCGACAAGCACCAACATCAGAAACCCCATCTAAATGACACAAAGTCGGAATCCGAACCCCCGCCTCTTTTGCCGCTTGAAGAACAGTCGCCCCCTCTTCAACCGCAATTTCATTACCATTAATACTTAACGTCTTTACCGACATAAACCCTCTCTTCTCTTCTCTTCTCTTCTCTTCTCTGCGTCCTCTGCGTCTCTGCGGTTCAATTACTTCTCAATCAAAGCCAAATACTCATCCCGGAAATAACGCAGCGTACTCAAAACCGGATTCGGCGCAGATTGTCCCAAACCGCACAAACTCGTGCATTTCACCATATCGCACAAAGCTTCCAGCTGCGCCAAATCCTCCATCGTTGCTTTCTTATTCAGGATTTTAGTCAATGCTTGATACATCTGTACCGTTCCCACACGGCAGGGGATGCACTTCCCGCAGGACTCGCCCCGACAGAATTCCATGTAAAACTGGGCAACTTCCACCATGCTCGTAGTATCATCCATCACCACCATACCGCCGGAACCCATCATCGATCCGAGTTGCACCAGAGAATCGTATTCAACCGGAGTATCCAACAACGACGACGGAATGCAACCGCCAGAAGGCCCCCCGGTTTGCACCGCTTTAACTTCCCCTTCCACAACGCCGCCGCCCATTTCTTCCACGATTTCGCGCAGGGTAATCCCCATCGGTACTTCAATCAAACCGTTGTTACGGATTTTACCCGTAAGCGCAAACACTTTAGTCCCTTTGCTTTTTTCTGTCCCGATGCTGGCATACCAGTCTGCACCTTCGCGCACGATCGCAGCAATATTAGCAAAGGTTTCCACGTTATTAATCAGCGTCGGGCAATCCCACAATCCAGATTGGGCAGGGTAAGGTGGACGGGGACGCGGGTTGCCCCTACCGCCTTCAATCGAAGCAATCAACGCCGTTTCTTCGCCGCAGACAAACGCACCGGCACCGATGCGGATGCTGACTTTAAAGTCAAAGGGTGAATCAAAAATTTGACTGCCTAAAATACCGAGTTTTTTCGCTTGTTTGATCGCAATTTCCAAACGTTCGATCGCCAGGGGATATTCGGCGCGGACGTAGATGTAGCCTTCACTAGCACCGACAGCATACGCTGCGATCGCCATCCCTTCCAACACCCGATGCGGATCGCTTTCCAACACCGACCGATCCATAAATGCGCCCGGATCGCCTTCGTCGCCGTTACAGACGACGTATTTTTGTCCGGGAGGCATTTTTGCCACCGTTGCCCATTTCAACCCCGTAGGATAGCCAGCACCGCCTCTCCCGCGCAAGCCGCTTTTACTAATTTCTTCCACGACTTGCGCGGGGGTCATGTCGTGTATGACTTTATACAAAGATTGATAGCCCCCGGCGGCGATATATTCTTCAATTCGTTCCGGGTCAATTTTGCCGCTAGTTTCGCGCACGATGCGCTTTTGACGGGCAAAGAATGGGTGTTTAAAATCACCTTCTTGTGCGGTTGTCGTGCCGCCATTGAGCGAGTCAATAATACTGGCAGCTTGTTCTGGTTCGACTCGTTCGTAGAGTTTATCTTGCGGATCGATTTCGACAAGTGGACCATTACCGCAAAAACCCATGCATCCGACGCCGACGACTTGGATGCGATCGCTCATTCCCAACTCTTTGACTGCGCCTTCTAAATTCTTCTTCACCGCGACAGAATTGGCAGCGCGACATCCAGTTGAGGTACAGCAATGCACGCGAATCGGTTTGTAATTGTTGCGCTCTTTTTCGGCAAGTTCGAGTAGTTCTGGTAAGTCCATAATTGCTAATTGCTAATTGGTAATTGGTAATTGGCGATTGGTAATTGGTAATTGGTAATTGGTGATTGTTCTTTCTTCCCATTACCCATTACCTATTACCCATTACCAATTCCCCATTTTTCGATGCGTTCTAGTGCCTGTTCTGCCGTCACTTTTCCTGCTACTTCGCCATCGAAAACAACGGCGGGGGCAATGCCGCAAGCACCGATACAGCGTGCTGTCATCAAGGACATTTGTCCATCTGGTGTTGTCTCGCCTTGATGAATGCAAGCTTTCTTTTCTAGCGCTGCTAAAACTTCGCCGCTGCCTTTGACGTAACAAGCAGTTCCCAAGCAAACTACGCAGCTATGAGCGCCGCTGGGTTTGAGGGAAAATAGATGGTAAAAAGTGGCAACTCCGTACACGCGACTGAGGGGTAATTTTAGACCGCGCGCGATGTATAGCAGCACGTCTTCTTCCAGGTAACCGAAAGCTTCCTGCGCCTTGTGCAGAATTTCAATTAAAGCATCTTGGCGATATTGATTCCGCTTCATGGTAATATCCAGCGCTTTGAAGCGTTTATCGCCGCTGGGATGCTGTTTTTGAGTTACTTTCTCTGCGTTTGCAACCATGTTCTTTATCCCAATAAGTTTTCAGGCTGAAGCACGAGCCTTGTTATTTTTCCCCCTTTTTAAGAATACCTATTTAAGCGCCAATCCGTCAATAAAACAACATATTTTATAAATAGGTTTATTCTCAAGAAATTCAAAATTTTGTAGCTCATGCTTTTCCCCGATTAATAGATGACAACTTTAGACTAAATTTGATTCTTCTAGTTGAGATTCCTCGGTAGTTGTTTTAACAGTTTGTACGGTTAAAACCGAGCAGGGGGCGTGGTGGAGTACGTAGTTGCTGACGCTACCTAGTAAGAATTCGCCCAAACCAGAAAGACCGCGACGACCGAGGACAATTAAGTCTGCGCCCCAAGTGCGGGCGATGCCGCAGATGGTTTTGCCTGGGTTGCCGACGTTTTGAGTGAATTCGGCGGTGACGCCTGCGGTGTTTGCTTGGGCGGTGCGCGATCGCAGCATCTCTAAACACTGAGTTTCAAATTCATCCCACTGTTTGCGATAACTCATCAACATGTCTTCGGAAACTTCTGGTGCTAAATCTGGATAAAATGCCAAACCAGAAAAAGTACCGGCAATTCTGGGACTGCTTTCTTCTACTGGCGTTAGTATGTGCAACAGCATCAGCTGAGCATTCATTGCTTTACCTAATGTCAAAGCTGAATCAAAAACTTGTTGACTGCTATCACAATCCATTGCTACTAAAATTTTTTGAAACATATTTTTTAATCCTTTTTAAACTCAAATTTCATTTTGAATAAATAAACCGCAGAGGCGCAGAGGACGCAGAGAAAGAGAAGAGAGAGCGGGAATTTCGATGCGAAGGGATTTGGTATCAGATGGCAAATTAAAAATCTGCCATCTGAAATCTCTTAATGCTTCAGATTACAAATTGCCGAAATCTCTTAAATCTGAAATCTGCAATCTGCAATCTGAATTCCTCCTAGCCGCCTATTTCAGCTTCGGTTTTGGCGATTTCCAGCATCGTTTTGAGAACGGTGTCGGGGTTCAAGCTGATTGAGTCAATGCCCTGTTCAACTAGGAAGCGGGCAAATTCTGGGTAGTCAGAAGGTGCTTGACCGCAAATACCGATCTTGCGATTGTTCTTCTTCGCCCGTTCGATTACCAAGCGCACCATTTCTTTGACGCCTTCGTTGCGTTCGTCGAATAGGTGGGCGACTAATGCGGAGTCGCGGTCTAGACCTAATGTGAGTTGGGTTAGGTCGTTGGAACCGATGGAGAATCCGTCGAATACTTCGCTAAATTGATTCGCGAGGATGACGTTGTTGGGGATTTCGCACATTACGTAGACTTGTAGGCCATTTTCGCCGCGTTTCAGGCCGTATTTTTCCATTTCTGCCAATACTCGGCGACCTTCGTCGGGGGTGCGGCAGAAAGGTATCATTGGGATGACGTTGGTTAAGCCCATTTCGTCTCGTACCCGTTTGAGGGCGATGCATTCTAATCCGTAGGCGGCGCGGTATTTTTCATCGTAGTAACGAGATGCGCCCCGCCAACCGATCATTGGGTTTTCTTCTTTGGGTTCAAATTGTTTGCCACCCAAAAGGTTGGCGTATTCGTTGGATTTGAAGTCGGACATCCGCACGACTACCGGATTGGGATAGAATGCGGCTGCGATCGTGCCGATACCGTGGGCGAGTTTATCGACGAAGAAGTCGGGTTTGTTGTCGTACAATGCGGTCAGTTCGCCGATTTCTTTCTTCACCAATGGATCTTCGAGGGTATCGAAGTTCATCAATGCTAATGGGTGGGCTTTGATGTGGTTGGCGATAATGAATTCTAACCGTGCCAATCCCACGCCATCGCAAGGAATGGCTGACAAACCGAAGGCTTCTTCTGGGTTACCCACGTTCATCAAAATCTTGGTGCGGGTGCGAGGCAGGTTATCGAGTTGGGTTTCGATGATTTCAAACGGTACTAAACCGTCATAAACTCGTCCTTCTTCGCCTTCGGAACAAGATACGGTGATTTCTTGCCCTGTCTTTAACGTGCCGGTAGCGTTACCGCAACCAACGATCGCAGGGATTCCCATTTCCCGTGCAATAATTGCGGCGTGGCAGGTGCGTCCACCTTGGTTGGTGACGATCGCACTCGCTTTTTTCATGATCGGTTCCCAATCTGGGTCGGTCTTATTGGTTACCAGTACTTCACCAGGTTGGAATTCGTCGATGCGGTGAACGTCTAGAATCACGCGGGCTTTACCGGCACCGATCATTTCACCAACGGCACGTCCGGTTGTCAAAATGTTACTCGTACCGTTGAGTTTAAAGTTCTTGATGACGCTGGCGGATTTTTGCGATTGTACTGTTTCCGGGCGGGCTTGAACGATGAATAGTTCGCCGGTTAAACCATCTTTTGCCCATTCAATATCCATTGGGCTGTTGGTGCCGCGCACTTCGGAATAGTGGTCTTCAATGATACAAGCCCACTTAGCAAGCGTGAGAATTTCGTCATCGTTGATGGCATATTTGCCCCGTTCTGATTCTGGTACGGGGACGTTCTTGGTTTGCTTACCGCCGCCTACGTCGTAAATCATTTTGATTTCTTTACTGCCGAGGCGTTTTTCGAGGATTGGGCGGAAGCCTTCTTTCAGCGTGGGTTTGAAGACAAAGTATTCGTCTGGGTTAACGGCACCTTGGACGACGTTTTCACCCAAACCGTAGGCGGCGGTGATTAATGCCGCATTCTTGAAGCCAGTTTCGGTGTCGATGGAGAACATGACGCCGGAGGATGCTAGGTCAGACCGTACCATCTTTTGCACGCCGACGGAGAGGGCGACTTCAAAGTGGTCGAAACCTTTAATGGTGCGATAAGAAATAGCGCGGTCGGTGAAGATAGAAGCAAAGCATTTATGGCAAGCTTCTAATACTGCATCAACGCCGTAAACGTTGAGGTAGGTTTCTTGTTGTCCGGCAAAACTGGCATCGGGTAAGTCTTCCGCAGTGGCGCTGGAACGAACCGCTACGTCAACATCGCTGCTGTAGCGCTTGCATTCTTCTTGTTCTTCCGGCGGGAGTTTTTCGCAGAATTCGGCGCTGGTGCCGTAGCGATCGCATAATTTCAGGTAAGCCTGAGTGATAGCTTCTTCTAGTTCTTCCGGAAATGGCGTGTTGAGAATTAAAGCGCGTGCTTGCCTTCCTCGCATCCGCAAGTTCTTTACGTTTTCCACATCGAGGTCGGAAAATAACTGGCGCAGAGTCTTCTCTAAACCAGCTTGTTCGATAAAGTACCGATAAGCGTAAGCTGTAGTGGCAAAGCCAGTGGGTACGTTTACCCCTTTGGGGGTCAGCTGGCGAATCATTTCACCTAATGAAGCGTTTTTGCCGCCCACTAATGGAATATCGGCGATGCCAACGTCCTCGAACCACAGGACTAAGGCTTGTTCTTTCGGAGATTGGAGAGTTTGTTCTCTTTCAGTTGCTTGCACCATAAAACTCAATCCGCCTCACAATTCGGTTTTTAGAGCTAGTGCATTCCTTGCTACTCTGGCTGTTGAATCACCCCCGATTACCATTTTTTCGCATCTCGAGCATCGCTCGCTGTGGATTATCCAACAAACGCGATCTGAGAGACTCTGTAGGCTGAAATGCTCTTAGGCTCTACATCTTGAGTTATAGGACAAGAATTTGAGGAACTTGTGAGGATGGGTAATGGCTAATGGCTAATGCCTAATGGTCAGCGTAGTTGAGCCTCTAAATGTAGGGTGCGTAAGCGTTGCGTAACGCACCGCTACCGCCACCGCCACCGCTATATAGCAGTTTGTGACTTGGTGGAATACAGCCCTTGGGGCTGAGTTTGTCAAGCGCGCACCCTTAAGGATGCCGCTACACAAACTCAGCCCGCCTACACGGACTCTTAGCTTATGCAAAATAAAGTGTATTCTATCAAGTCACAATCCGCTATAAGGAGTCGCTGCGTAATATCATGTCAGGCTTTTCACCCTTAATTAAAACTCAGAGCGTCCGGTGTGTCGCCGCGTCCCCGCCTCAGTCCTAATTATGGGTAATCGACCGGACATGATATAAGTCCTGAAATAATTTAACTAATCCCGCCCTGGCGCGCATAAATTTTTGCACCGCACTCAATCCATAAATGTAGACCCCAATACAGGAGTCGAACGGGGAAGCTAGTTTAGAGCGCTCAACCTAGTTACTCAGGTCACTACCATGCCATTGGAATGTTTTTATACCTTACCCTACCGCGTAGAAGAACATCGCATTTTCTGGCAAATCAAGCCCCGATTGAAACAGAACATTGACTATCTGTGCCAGATCGTACAACCAGTTGATTGCTTAGTTAACGACCCGTGGGAGGCGGCGATCGCTCGCTATCTATTCGAGCAATTCCAGCAGCATCCTGAGTCGGAACAATTGCGAACCCATTGGATTGCATTTCTGCAAAGGCGTTGCGAAATACTAGCCAAGAGAATTTTGCCTCTGATCGACACCGATGGGAATGTTGGTTTCCAAGACTTATTTATGATGGCGTCTCTTGCAGCAATCGACCCAGCTAAGTTCTTTAACAATTTTGACGAAAGTCGCGTTCAACTGCGCTATTGGTATCCGACATTCATCAGGTTTACTGACATCAAACTCAAGCATCTGTTACTACCCGAATTAAGGAGGATTACAGGAAACAATATGTTTGGACAAAGTAAGTTAGGTTTAGTCGCACGCTCGAGTAGAACCCGAGTCAGAGAAGCACTAGAACGCTCTGGTTACACAAAAGCACAAATCTCTCAATATCTGATCGCTTGGCAATGTTTTAAGGAATACAGCGAGTCAGTCAACCTCAGCGTCAATACATTTAGAACCGAAAATTTTAAAGATATCGCCTACCGTTATAATGAGTTGAATGAAACTGAAAATAGCGTGAGCGGATCGGAAATTAAAACCTGGTTGGAGAACATCTATGAAGCGATTCGACGATTATCAGATCCAACGCGTAATTATTTTTGGGAGCGTTTTTCTTCCAACTTTGATCGGGAAACAAATTTGCTAGAAAACATTCCATTTGAGACAAGCTACGCTCGGGAGATGGATGAAACTGTAAACGCATTCAGGCAAGCGATCGCTAATCTTTTGAATGGGTTACAAGAAGTGAAAGACAAACGAATTCTTTTTCTCAAGTATGGGTTAGAACTGAAACAAGGTCAAGTTGCTAGCGAAATAGGAGGTATAAATCAATCGACAATCAGTCGCTATCTCCAGAAGTTAAACAAGCATATTTTGTCGCAAATATGCGATTGGGTCAGACAACATCTAGAAATCGAACCGAGTTGTACAGGATTGGCTGAAATACAAGCAGTGTTGTCCCAACATTATTCTGAGGAACTCGACCGCTTTGTTAAAAATTCAATTCGTTCGTTAGACGAGCAAAGCTGGGAATTTTTAAAATTGTTTTATGTGGTTAAAAAGCCACTTTCAGACATGGGAAAAATGATGCAAAAAACTGAAGAGGAATTGCGCGATAGCTTAAAAGCAATGCAACAAAGGTTATACAGCAACACGCTCGCTCAAATTCAGGCTGAATTTAACCTAGAATTGCAACCAGAGGGTGCAGCTATCGGGACTATTCCTGCAATAGTCGAAACTCGACTAGAAACAATTCTGCAATATTTACACTAAGCGGGGAACAAAACAATGACATTGAGCAATACCAGCCTCAGCAATATTTATTCCGAGCATTTGTGCTTAGAAATTTCAAACAGCGATTTGGAATTAGCGCGCCCAAATCCTAAAAATTATTCCAACGATACGGGACGCAATTATGCTTTTTTCAATCGCCTGTGTTTGAATGTATTTTTGCGTTGGTGTGAGGAAAACTTAGGATTAGAAACTCCCCCCAGTGTATTTCCCAATCGGGAAGTTTTACCCATGCTTTGGGAATTTTTTACTGGTTCTGCTATTAATCTTTACGGTAAACGACTGGTACTGATTCCCACCGATACCGTCGATATGGAAGATTTCGCCGTACCTCAAGAATGGGTGGATATTCCCAATTTAGTAGCGGATTATTATTTACCCGTCCAGGTTGATGTAGAAAACCGCTCGGTTCATTTTTGGGGTTTTGTTTCCCGACGCACTTTGAAAGCTAAAGCAGATTACGACCCGATTTATCGCCTGTATTACATCGAGGGAGACTGGGTTATTCCTAATTTAGAGATGCTGGAGGGTGCGTCTAATTTGTGCGACGAAAAAGGACAAGTTGCACCTTTAGCAACACTATCCAATCAAGAGGGAGAAAATTTAATAGCAGAATTGAGCAAACGTTCACCTTATTCTCCCCGCTTGCAGAAAAAATTTCAAAAGTGGGGAGCTTTATTAAATGAGAGGAGTTGGTTACAGCAACTCTATGAGACACGGACAGTCGGATTTAATCTCAGTAAGTGGTTAGACGGGATAGTTGAAGCGGGTTGGCAGACATTTGATGAATGGTTCAATGCCAAAATCCCAGCATTTCGAGCCAAACAAGTGAAGGGAATTGAACTAGACTCACCAGACAAAATTCAAGGAGCAGTCAAGCAGTTTCGTAACAGTCAAAGTGAGGTAGTTGTTCCTACTGACATTGAAGATCGAGAGGCGTTGGTTCATTTGTTACAGCATACTCGCGATGAAACAATTCGCTGGAAAGCGGCTGAGTATTTGTGGGCAATCGCTCCAGATTATACCAATTATGCAATCAGAAGGGTGATGGATTTAGGCTTAAATTTGATGGGTTATCCCATCGCTTTAATGATTGCAGTTTTGCGAAAAGTAGATGGGAGAATTGCCGTGTTGCTGCGAGCGTATTCCATGGGAGGTCAGACTAAATTACCCCCCGATTTGCGATTGATTACACTCGATGAAAATGGCGATCCAATTCCGCGTTTGGAAGCCGTAGCAAGACGGGAACCGCTAGATGATTACATCGCGCTTTATTTTACGGCGGATGTTGGCGATCGCTTTAGTGTCCGCCTAACTTTAGAAGATACCAGCATCACAGAACAATTCCTAGTTTAATCCAGATGTTTCTAGGGGCGGCTTTTACCAATCATGTATGATTCTACTTCAACCAGCCCCTAACAGTTGAATCTAGGTTGGGTTGAGGTAACGACACCCAATTATACTGTTATGTGTTGGTTGCGCCTTCGCTCAATTCAAATTACTTAAATAACTTATATAAAGTTTATTAAAATACCATAAACAGACTTTGATTAGGGAAATTTTTCTAGTATTATAAAGCTCAATGATTCCAGCTAAAGGAAGATGAGAAATGAGCAAGCGAGTCATCTTCAGAATTGATAATGGTGATTTTGAACGAGGTTTTCCCGTCAGCTTAACGATTAAGGAGAATGGGGAAGTTTGCGCTGAAGAGGTTAAGGGTAAGCTTGCACCCGCACCAGAAATTCTCAACCTATATAATGACTGGCAACAAGTATACAGCTCTAGGGGGCAAAGCAACCGCTGGTGGATCTGGAAAATTGTTGTTCCAGATGAAATCGTTAAAAACACTTCGTCTGGTTCGAGTGAGAAAGATGTTACAGTTAATGAAAACGAATCGGTAAGTTTTATTGTCCAGACTGATAACCAAGAATTACAGAAGTTACCCTGGGAGTTATGGGGTTTCATGCAGGAGGAATATAACCAGGCTGAAATTGCTTTGAGCAGCAGAAGCGCACCCAAAACAGGACGTTTGAGCAGTCGAGTCAAAATCTTGGTAATTTTGGGTAGTGATGAGAGAATTGATATTCAAACCGACTGGAAGATTCTCCAAAAAAGATTACCCAATGCCAAATTAGTTTTACTACAAAAACCTCGCGTCGATGAACTCAAAGACCAACTGAGGAGTCGGTCTTGGGATATTATCTTCTTTGCCGGACATAGTTCAACTCACCCAGAGGGGAATGATGCACGCATTTGGATTAATGACAACGACTATCTATCGCCTAACGATCTAAATACTTCTCTCAAAAAAGCTGTCATAAATGGGTTGAAGCTGGCAATTTTTAACTCCTGGGATTTAATCGATCCAGATTGTTCGTCGGACTCTTGCTATTGGCAGACAATTCAGAAGTAGTTAACAACCAAAATTAAAGGAGGATCTAAATGAGTAAGCGAGTAATCTTTAGAATCGAGCAAGGTGATTTCGATCAAGGTTTTCCCGTCACCTTGACTATTAGGGAAAATGGCAGGATGTGCGGTAAAGAAGTCAAGGGTAAACTGGCGATCGCCGAAAAAACTATCGAACTTTATAATAAGTGGCAAGAAAATTACAAATATTGGGGAAAAAGCTACCGTTGGTGGAGGCGAAAGATTGATGCTCCCGACCATATGGAGACAAACTCATCGAGTTATGACTTACAGCATGAAGCTGAAAAATCTGCTGGCGAATTTGAAGAGTATTTTAATACATGGCTAAATAATTCTTCATTAGAACAAATTACGCGACAACTGCTACATACCGTTGGCAAAAATGAATTGGTGAGTTTCGTTGTCCAGACCGATAACCAAGAGTTGCAGAAACTCCCTTGGGAAGAATGGAATTTCCTTCAGGAATATTATAACCATGCTGAAGTGGCTTTGGGGACTGCCAGCCGCTCTCCAGCAGAAGGTTTGATCGGAAGAGTAAAAATCCTAGTAATTTTGGGAAGCGACGAAAACATTGAGATTGAAACCGATGGGAATATTATCCAGAATAACTTCCCTAATGCCGAATTAGTTTTGTTGCAAAAACCTGACTCAAGTAGACTCAGAGATACCTTGAGGAGTCAGCCTTGGAATATTATCTTTTTTGCCGGACATAGCGCAACTAAACCCGAGGGAAATGATGGCAGAATTTGGCTGAATGAATCAGAATATTTATCCCCAGCTCAGTTAAGAATTTCGCTGATTCAAGCTGCCAGAAATGGATTAAAGCTGGCGATTTTTAACTCATGTGACGGATTGGGATTAGCACGACAATTGGATAGTTTGGAAATTCCCCATATTATAGTAATGCGCGAGCCAATCCACGATCGAGTGGCTCAAATGTTTTTGAATGCTTTTCTAACTGAGTTTACTAAAGGTGCTGCTTTACACGAAGCAGTGCGCGAAGCACGCGATCAATTAAGATTATTAGAAAATGACTCTCCCAAGGCTTCTTGGCTACCTGTAATTTTCCAAAATCCTGAAGAACCACCCCTATTTTATCCGCAACCTGCGGTTACAATAATACAAGACCCTCAACCAAAATCGGCAGAAAAGAACCAAAAAGATCGGCAACTTGCCTGGTGGGGAATGGGAGCGATCGCACTCATCACCCTAGCCTTTGCAATCCATAAAATTATCGATATGGGTAAAGATTCTACCCTGGGATCAGGAATCAGCTTAGGCGAAGAAATCCTCAGCCAAAATACCACGCCTGAAAAAGAAGCAGGCGTCAAAGCTTTTGGGAATAAAAACTACCGGGTGGCAATAGCAAATTTTAAGGCATCTCTTGATAAGAATCCCAAGGATCCAGAGACGAGAATATACCTCTCTAATGCCAAAGCAGCAGCGAATAGCAAAGAAACCATTAGAATTGCCGTCAGCGTACCCCTTGGTGGTAACCAAAGTGTAGCCGAGGAAATTTTACGGGGAGTCGCCTTGGTGCAACAGGATATTAATCGCGACGACGGAATTAATGGCAAACCATTACAGGTGGTCATCGCTAACGATAATAACAATCGCGATCTGGCTCAAAATGTTGCCCGTAAATTTGTCAAAGATACCGCTATTTTAGCCGTCGTCGGACATAACGCGAGTAATGCCTCTGTTGCAGCAGTTCCCATCTATATAGAGGGGAAATTAGTCATGATTTCCCCGACTAGCTGGTCTAACGACTTCACAAACAAATACGATTCGCATATTTTTCGGATGATGCCGCAAATCACATTTTTTGCAGCTCAGCTATCTCACTCCATTGGCAAAGAAGTCTATAAACCCAAGATTGCCATTTGTTTAGATATCTCCTCAGATGATAATCAATCCTTTAGAAGAGAGTTTCAGTTTGTTCTTTCAGCCTATAAAGGACATCACATCGATCTACCCTGTAACCTAGCAGACCCCAACTTCGATCCGAGTATGTTTGTGGATATAATAAAAAGGAACAAGGTTAACAGCCTCCTGGTTGCACCCCATGTGAATAACCTACCAAAGGGAATCGGGATATTCAATGCGGTTCGAGAAAATGGGTTATCGATTAAACTGTTTGGCAGTCCCACTTTGTATACCGAGCAAACCATTAAGTTAGGAGGAGAACCAGTAGAAGGTTTAACAATATCAGCTCCCTACTACCCCGATGCCAAAGAAAAAGATGCGTTTCGCTCGCTTTGGAAGGCGGAATTAAATACTTGGCGAACCACGATGGCTGGGGATGCAACGCGAGCGATAGCCACCGCTTTACAACAACTCCTGTTAGAAAAAAATCCCACTCGTGACCAATTAAACAATATCCTCAGAGATCCCAACTTTACAGTCCAAGGTGTCACCGGAGAATTTAAATTCAACAGCCACACAGGCGAACGGGAATTCCTATTTCAAAAACAGCGATCTGACGCATTAATCAGAATTGAAAACGGTCAATTTGTCAAGCTTGAATAGCTTGTTCTCTTGTGGGATGGGCATCCTGCCCGTCCGACTTATTTTTATAGCAATAAAATTGTTCCTAACCGCAAGCCCCATAACACCCAGAACCCCGACTTATCTTGTGAAGTCGGGGTTCTAGCAGCGAGCGCGCATTTTACTAACTATATTGAGTCTTGCACCTTTCCCATTAGCCCACCAGGGAATAAATTCCCACAGCGAGCAGCGCAAGTCGTTTAAAACCGACTGGTTTGATTGCATTGAGTCGGTTTTAACCGACTTTCGCTAAAAGCCTTTGAAATTTATTTCCGGGCGGGTTGGGAGACTGATGCAAGATCTGAATATACCTACATACTTAATTCGCCAAAAGAAGCGTAAATTTCCTGGCGGGACTGCATATTTTTTTCACTTCATCTCATATCCCTAATTAGACAAGCACAGGACTTACGCACGACGAACCTAGAAACCGGGTTTCCCTGTAGATATAGAGTGACAAATTTTTCAGATAAACCCGGTTTATTTGTGTAATTCCTGAAGCAGTTTGAAACCATTCAAAGCGTTCAAACACTTACTTTCATTTTTAGGAGTAACGAAAATGGCTAACATCAACGGCACCATCTTCAATGACAACAATACCTTCAACAACGGCGCTTTCCGCCCTCAAATTAACGGCACAATTTTTAACGACAACATCTTTGCTAACAGCGGTAACGACATTGTCTACGCTGGCGGGGGCAATGACACTGTAGATGGTTGGTCTGGCAATGACACCCTCTACGGAGAATCGGGCAACGACACCCTGTGGGGCTACACGGGCAACGACCAACTCTATGGCGGCAGCGGCAGCGATAGACTCAATGGGGAAGCAGGCAATGACTTGCTAAACGGCTTTGGCGGCACGCAGTTTGAATACGACACCCTCACAGGTGGCGCTGGGGCGGACAGGTTCGTGCTGGGAACAACAACTGGTGCCTCTTATCTGGGTGTTGGTCATGCCACCATCACGGATTTTAAGTGGTTAGAAGGCGACAAAATTCAGATTCGGGGGGCATTTTCCAGTGGCTACTCCCTGGTCAAGACTAGCAACTTCTCCGGAGGAACCGCACTCGATACGCTCATCTACAGGAATGGCGATTTGATTGGTGTTGTGCAAGATACGACCAGCGTTTTCTCAAGTGATTTCGTCTCGGTTTAAGTCCGCACTGGCATAGTTTCCTGGTGAAACCCGGTTTTTTCAAATAACCGGGTTTTTGTCACTCCATCCCAATCCTAAATTGGATGCGTTAGCAGTGAGAGCAAAATGAAACAACTTATCCGTTGGCTAATTGGCGAAGGTAAATTAAAACACTTCATCTACTGGTTAATTGGCGAAACCGCTGGACGGACTTTAGTAGCCGTCTGGAATTGGCTGTGGGGTATCCCGGTGGAATCTGGTGGCAAAGTTGCTGTCGAAGTGGCGCGGGAATCTCTCGAATCAATGCAAATATCCATCGCCCAACTCACAGAATCCGTTGCTACGGTAGTCGCTGCTTATGAGAAAGCAAAAGCCAAATATACAGCCAAACAGCAAGAGTTTTTACTGGCAGAAAATCAGGCATTAATCGCCCATCAAAAAGGAAATGAAGAAGCCGCAAGATTGGCAATGAGTCGAGCCATAGCAATCGAACGCCTCCTGCCCAAAATGGCAGAGCAAGTAGCCCGTGCTGAAAAAGTTGTAGTGGCATCTGAAGACAAACTCAAGCGAGAACGAGAAAAGTTAGAAGCTTATCAAACAGAAATGCAAAATCTTAAAGCTTTAGCAGAAATCAACGAAGCCTTAGCAACAATCGCCAAAGTCGATAGTAGTTTAAACACTAACTCGGCTCGCGATCAATTTGAATCAGCACAATCAGCTATCGAAGGTCGATATCTCAAAACAAATGCCCAAGCAGAACTGTCTGAAAGTCATACAGAAAGACTGCAATCGGATTTAGACAGCTTGACGCTTAACGATGAAATTTCCCGTCGCCTTGCCCGATTGGAAGATGAAAAAATTTGATTTTGAATTTTGGATTGGAAAACTGTTATGGCACAACCTAAAACCCGTAGACTCCCTCCCATTGTCTACATTTTTTTGGGAGCGATATGTCTAGTCGTATTTCCTCGCATTCAGGCGTTGCTTAAAACTGATTCTGGGCGCGGGAGTATCGGAAACCGTTTGTTGATTCAAGACAAAGCAACCCCAGACAAACAAAAGGGAATTGAAGCCTTTGAAAAGGGAGATTACCAAAAGGCGATCGCATCCTTTAAATCCTCCCTTGCTCGAAATCCCAATGACCCAGAAACTCTCATCTATTTAAACAACGCCCAAGCAATCAACAATTCCCTCAAAATAGCAGTGAGCGTCCCAATTGGTAGCAATTTAAACGTGGCGCAAGAAATCCTGCGCGGCGTGGCGACAGCCCAAGATGAAATTAACCAAAAAGGCGGGATAAACGGCAAGAAATTGCAAGTTCAGATTATCAACGATGAAAACAACCCAGAAATTGCCCAAAAAGTTGCTCAAGAATTAGTCAAAGATCCGGAAGTTCTTGGAGTAATCGGACACAACTCCAGCAATGCTTCTCTTGCTGCTGCGCCCATCTATCAACAGAGTGGATTAGTGATGATTTCACCGACCTCGTTTGCCAATAATCTCTCTGGCATCGGTCAATTTATTTTTCGCACTGTTCCCACTAGCAAAGTCATGGCAGAAGCGTTAGCAGACTATACAATTAAAACTGCCCGCCAAACCAAAATTGCCTTTTGTTACGATTCCCAAGCACCGGATAATGTCTCTTTCAAAGATGAATTTCTGGCGGCATTTATTAGTAACGGAGGGCAATTAATTCCCACAGTCTGCGATCTATCAAAGCCTAACTTTAACTCGATTGCGGCAGTGAATGAAGCTATTAACAGCGGTGCGGATGGCTTGTTTGTTGCTAGTCACATCGATCGCGTAGAAGCAGCAATCTCTGTCGCCAAAGCAAATCAGAATCGATTAGCTTTATTTAGTAGTCCGACGCTGTATAACATCAAAACCTTAGAAACAGGACAGCAAGCAGTTAAAGGATTAACCCTCGTCGCACCTTGGCATCCTCAAGCTAATCCGTCTTTGGCAGAAATGATGCGTCAACGGTGGGGCGGTAAAATAAACTGGCGCACCGCTACCGCTTATGATGCAACGCAAGCGATAATTGCCGGATTGCAACAAGGTGCTTCGCGCGATCGCTTACAACAAACATTGCACAATCCTGAATTTACTGTCAGCGGCGCAACGGGTACGATCAGATTTGCACCATCGGGCGATCGCATCGGTAGTCCAGTGATTATCCAAGTCCAATCTAACGGCTCAAATTACGACTTTGTGATGTTATCGAAAACGCCTTAATAATTGCTAATTGCTAATTGCTAATTGCCAGAAAGGAACGATTAGCGATTAGCTATTAGCAACGGCAACATTAGGATTATTTGCCAATCGTCCATCTTCCATATAAACAATACGATCGGCAATATCGAGAATGCGATTATCGTGCGTCACTAATAGAATCGTACAACCTTGTTCTTTTGCCAATCTTTGCATCAAATCAACCACATCGCGACCCGATTTTTTATCTAGTGCTGCGGTGGGTTCATCCGCCAAAACTATTTTCGGATTAGACACTAACGCGCGCGCGATCGCAACACGTTGTTTTTGTCCGCCGGATAGGTCATCGGGATAGTAATTCAGGCGATTTCCTAAGCCGACATGTTCTAACATTTTAGCAGACCGGCTTTGCATTTCTTCTGGGGAAATCTCCGGATGCAATTCTAATCCCATCCTGACGTTTTGCAACGCGGTCAAACTGCCATGAAGGTTATGTGCTTGGAAAATATAACCGTGGTGGCGTCGTGCTTGGGTTAATTTTTCTGGACTAGCACCGCAAAGTTCTCGCCCTAATATTTTTAAACTCCCAGACTGGGCAGAACGTAACCCACCAACTAATGTCAATAGCGTTGTTTTTCCCGAACCCGATGGCCCGGTCATGATAATAATTTCCCCGGCATTAATTTCTAAATTGATATCAAACAAAACTTGCTTCCGCAATTGACCTTTACCAAAATAATGGTCTAGATTTTGAATCGAGATGACGGGTTTAGAGTCAATGAGGCTTTGCATAAATCCATTTCTCCTAGAACATATCCGCCGGATCGGCAGATTGCAGTTTGCGGGTGGCGATCGCGCCCGAAATCGTACACATAATGATAGTCAAAATCAGTACTGTCACCGCTCGCGCCATCGTCATGTACAGGGGTAAATTCGTAGCATTTCGCGTCAATCTGTACAATCCCAAAGGCAGAAGCGATCCGGGGATAAACCCAAGAAGTGCCAAAATTATCGCCTCTTCAAACACCACACCCAGCAAATATATATTGCGATATCCCATTGCTTTAAATGTGGCGTATTCTTTCATATGGGCGTTCACGTCGGTTGAGAGGACTTGATAAACAATAATCACGCCGACTACAAATCCCATCGCTACGCCCAAATTGAAGATAAACCCAATCGGGCTATTTGTTTGCCACCAATTTACCTCAAATTTAATAAATTCCTCCTGCGTCAGCACTCGCACATCATCAGAAAGGTGGGATTTTAAGGCGGCTGCTACTTGCTTCGGGTCATAACCCGGTTCGACTCGAATTAAACCCAAACTCACACTCGCAGCGTCTCGTCTGGGAAACAGTCGTAAAAAGTTCTGATCGCTGGTAATTAAGCTACCATCGGCGCCAAAGGATGCCCCCACTGTAAATAAGCCCCCGACGGTAATTGTGCGCCGTTCGATTTCGGTAGTGACGGATTTTCCTTGGTCAACTTGGGTAATGACTTCTTTGTATTCTCCCCTCGATTTGCGATCGAATAAGACGGTATCGGGGAGTTTAAGTTTATCCAATTGTTGATTCACTTCTGGCAAGTTAAAGGCGGGTCGATCCGGGTCGAATCCGATAACTTGCACTTGTCTTTGGGCGCGGGTATTGGGATTTTTCCAGGTGATAATATTGACATACATTGCATCTGCCGATTTCACCCCCGCAATATCTTCAGCTTGATACAATCTTCGTCGAGAAAATGTTGATAATCCTTGCCAATTTCGGGCTTGAGGACTCATTAAAATGATGTCCGCTTGTAAACTGCGATGCAGGCGGGTGTTACTGTCGTAAAGTGCAGATTGAAAGCCGAGTTGCATGAATATAAGAACGTCGGCAAAGGCGATTCCTGATAAGGCAACTAGCAATCGACTTTTTTCTCGACTTAGTTGTAACCATCCCAGCGGAGTTCGTCGTCGTAGTTGTTTAATCAAACCTGTCATATGCTTATCTTCTTTGAGTAATGAATTTTTTAAACGAACCACTCCAGACGCAGAGGACGCAGAGAGGAGGAAAGGAAGGTATATCAAATCCAAAGCGACAACGCCTCTTATCTTCTTCTTCTTCTTCTTGGCGTTCTTGGCGTCTACCCTACGGGAAGCCGCTGGCGCGTCTATGGCGGTTCATTTAAAAAGGGGGTTATGGCAGCGGATTAGGTATTATTTATGGTTGTCGAGTTCCACCACTACTTTGACTTGTAGGTTGGTGAATTTTGCTGCTTTTTGGCTGGATGCTTCGTCGAGTTTGATGTGAACTTCTACGATTCTGGCGTCAATGTTGGCGCTGGGATCGGTGTTGACGATGTTTTGTCGTTTGACTTGCCAACCAATCGAGTCTACGGTTCCTTGCAGTTCTTCGGGAAGGGAGTCGCTGCTAATTCGCACTGATTGTCCGGGACGGATATTGTTAATATCGCTTTGGTAAATTTCTGCGATTGCATACATCTGGTTGGTTTGTCCGATATCGATAATGCCATCGTTGGACACTAATTCACCCGGACGTGCGTGAATTTCTAATACTGTCCCTTCTTGAGGCGATCGCACGATTGCCCGATCTAAATTTACCTTGGCTTGATTCATTGCTGCCATCGCCCGCCTAACTTCTGCTTTTGCCGCTTCTACGTCTACTGGACGCACTTCGGCAATTCTGTCTAATGTCGCTTGCGCTTCACCGATTTGTTGGCTACCTGTAGAATTGGTGCGATTTAAAACCGCTTTGGCTTCGCTTAGTTGTTTGCTACCTGTAGAATTAATCCGATTTAAAACCGCTTTGGCTTCGCTTAGTTGTTTGCTTCCCGTCGTATTAATCCGATTTAAAACCGCTTTGGCTTCGCTTAGTTGTTTGCTACCTGTAGAATTAATCCGATTTAAAACCGCTTTGGCTTCGCTTAATTGTTTGCTTCCCGTCGTATTAATCCGATTTAAAACCGCTTTGGCTTCGTTGAGTTGCTGGAGAGCTGTTTCTACGGCAAGACTCTTACTTTCATAAACAGACCGAGAAATTGCACCTTGTTTGTAGATTTCTTCGTAGCGTTTATATTCGGCTTGTGCGTTCTCTAATTGTGCTTCGAGTTTCTTAATCGTTGCCTGTTGTGCCGTGCGATCGCCTTGCCACTGCGCTTGGATGCGTTCAATGGTTTCTTGTTGTGCTGTCTTGTCGCCTTCCCACTGTGCTTGGATGCGGGAGATGGTTTCTTGTTGTGCTGTCTTGTCACCTTCCCACTGTGCTTGGATCCGTTCAATGGTTTCTTGTTGCGCTGTCTTGTCGCCTTGCCATTGCGCTTCGATGCGGTAAATACTTTCTTGTTGCGCTGTCTTGTCACCTTGCAACTGCGCCTGAATTCGGGCAATTTCAGCTTTTTGCGCCGCAATTTCGCCCCTTTTGGATCCCGCTTGCACTTTGGCGAGGTTTGCCTGCGCTACGCTGACGGCTTGTTCTGCTTCTGCCAATGCTGCCAAGAGGCGATCGCGACTGTCTAGAATGGCAATTTCTTGTCCCGTTTTGATGCTATCTCCCTCTTTCACCAGCAGTTTTTCTACCCGACTCCCTTCATTTGACACGGGTGCCGAGAGTTTAACGATTTCTCCCTTGGGTTCCAGTCTTCCCAAGGCTGTTACCGTTCTTACTTCTGGTTGAATCGCTTCTGGTACGGGTGCGTTGGTTTCTGCGGGAGTATACCACCGCATTGCTGTATAAATTCCTACCCCGCTCGCTCCCATAAATGCCGCGAGCGCTAGAACGCTGGGCGAACGCCCTATGACATCAGAAGGTATATTTCCTAGCTTCCAGTGCTGAACCATAACTGCCTCGCAAAAGCAGATATATAAACTAAACCGTTTAGTTTTGTCATATAATCATATTAGACTAAACTGTTTAGTTTAGTCAAGTCGATTCCTAGAGAGGGAACATCTTTCTCTTTGATGAAAAAGACACAAGGGTAAAAAAATGGCGCGCATCAAAGCTAGTGAAGCAGAGCGAGAGAGTTCAGTTGATAAATCTGAGAAAATTCTGCAAGGAGCAATGCAAGAGTTCTTGGCACATGGGTATGCAGGTGCGAGCATGGATCGGGTAGCATCCCGTGCCGGAGTTTCCAAAGCAACCGTCTACAGCTACTTTCAAGACAAAGAAGGACTGTTTAAAACCCTAGTCGAGCAAATGGCAGCCAAGCGGTTTCAGTCTGTGTTTGGCAAGCAACCCCCCGAAGGAGATGCCAGCGTCGTGCTGCCAAAATTAGCCAGAACCGCATTAGCTCAGATGATTGAGGACAAAGAACATCGAGCGTTTATGCGAGTAATCTTTGGCGAATCGGGTCGTTTCCCGGAGTTAGCGCAAGTTTGCGTCCGCTGTCTGGCAAAACCAGCGATTGAAACGGTTACTCAATACCTGACCGCTCATCCCGAACTGAACCTACCAGATCCAGAAGCCACAGCATGGATCTTAATCGGAACTTTGATTAGTTTTATGAACATTCAAGAGATGCTGCAAGGGAAAGAGATTATACCAATCGAAAGCGATCGCCTGATCGAGTCCCTCACTTATTTAATTACTGGTGCTGCCAATCCCAAATCCTAGCACCTCTGCAATAACTCTTGTGGGGTAGGCATTCTGCCTGCCTTTGAGGGTATTTATGGGAGCAGTCTATTAAACCTCTGCAATAACTCTTGTGGGGTAGGCATTCTGCCTGCCCTTTTGTTGATATGTCGCAAGTTGAAGAAACTGGGTTTTTGGGCTACAAATCAACACGACCCTTGCGACACAAAACCCGCCCAATAATAAGGACGATCCAAGGGCAAATCCCGATCGCCGCATTGTTTTAACCGCCGCTGCTGCGCTGCAATTTTCCCCGCCGCCTCTTCTTGGTTAGAAACCCGGTTTGTGGTGCAACTATCTGATAGCATAGGCCGTTGGGAATAGTAAATAGACCCAACAATGTTTCTTACGAAAGACGACATAGTTTTAACCTTTGAATTACATTAATTATTGTGATTAAAGTAACATGGCAACGCAACAATAAACGGTTGAAATCAAACCATTTTTTAAAGGAAGGTACAAAATGAGCCTGGAAGATAGAGCCAAAGCAACTGCCAAAAATATCGAAGGCAAAACCCAAGAAGCAATGGGAAACCTTACCGGCGATCCAGAAGATAAAGCAGAAGGCAAAGCCAAACAAGCCGAATCTGAACTGCGTCACGGCGTAGAAGACCTCAAAGATAAAGCCAAAGAAACAATCGACCGGGCATAGTTGCCAACAAGAAACCCGGTTTCGTAAAAAAACCGGGTTTCTACCTAGATCTCTAGTTGCCTTTCCCAACGATTTTTTATAGAAACCCTGTTTCTTTGCCGCAAACCAGAAACCCGGTTTCTTTAAGAAACCGGGTTTCTCCCCTAAAGTAAGGAGGAAATTAAGGTGAATTTTCTCAAGCAAAGTCGCCAATTTTTAACCGCGCTGGTCTTAATTTTAGTCTTGACAATTACCACGGCTTGTGCAGGGCCTAGCGTCGCGACCCAAAGACCTGAGGTACCTTCAGTGGGTCAAATTTCTACGCAACTGCAACGGGGTAATACCTCGGCAGGTCAGAAGTATGGTGACTGGGTGGTTCAAACTGCCAAAGGACTGGTTAAAGATGCTTACGTGCGCGACAACAACAAATTGGGGGTTGTAATTGCGCCACAAGTCAAGCCAACCGAAGTTCGCGACTTAGCGCGAAGTCTCGTGCAAGGTTTCCACAATAATTTCCCCAATCAAGACGTATCGGTTTTAGTCTACGGTCCCGATAAGCACCTAATTTTAACCGCGCAGTACGACCATCAATCGAATCAAGTTCAGTATCAGGCTAATAGCTAATTGGTAATTGGTAATTGCTAATTGCTAATTGCTAATTGGTAATTGTATTTTACCATTTACCCTCGTTCCCACGGCTCTGCCTGGGAACGCTATTAGCACCCACAGGATGAAAAAGGAGAACAACAACATGACTTACTCTTCTGACGAATACAAGCGTCAAATCATGAACGATTTGGCACGTGGGAACGTCGAATCCCTCGGCGATGTTAAGAGCGATCCATCTAGAGACTATCAAGATTTTGATGATTTTGCTCAACGTTCCAGCGTTGACGAACGGCGTCAATTGTTTGGTCAATCTCTGCATCCAGAACGCATTCCCCCCAGCGAAATGGAACCGGAATTGCGGAAAGCAATCGAACAAATTAAACCCAACGAACGGGATGATGTTGCTCGCGCTTTCATGAAGCGGTTACACGAAAGGGGATTTAGCGATCGCCAACTAGAGCAACAACTCAGTCTTTCTACTCACCATGCTAGCCGCATGAGTGCTGACGACGTTGCCAAAATGGCTACGTTCGTTTATCACAATCATCCCGATATTTTCCAAGATGTCCTTGCTGAAAAACCCGGTTTAATGAAGTTTCTCAGCAATCCGCTAGTTGCCGCAATTGTTGGTATCATGGCAGCTAAATGGCTCAGCGGTCGTCGTTCTTCATAACGATTGTCCTTAAGCAACGGTTGTGTAATTGCTAATTGCTAATCGCTAATGGCTAAATAAAAAAGAAACAGTCAATAATTACTGAGCAGCTCTGGAGGCAATTGACCATTAGCAATTAGCAAGCGAGCAATTAGCTATCCATACACTACCGATGCCTAAGGACATGATATCATCCGATCGCCCTTTGCACGACTCACCCATCACCAAAGTTTCTTTGCGTAAGTCCTGTTTTAGTTTTGTAGGTTGGTCGCGATATGCTAAGACATTAACTCGAGTTCATCTAACAACATAAACTCGCAGCCTCCAGGACAAAACCAAATCTTACATAATAGGTCATCGCACCACTCAACTTCAACGATAGTCCCTGCTTTTAGAGTCTTGTCCCCTACAAAATCTAGATTTTCTACATATACATCTGCATCAAATCGCAGTTTTGCCTTTTTGAGTAAACCTTTTGCCTTGACTTGCTGGTAAGACTCAAGTAACTCAGCCTCAGAGGGTAGATTTTTGACAAAATCCTGTAAAAAATCCCATCTTTCTGACCCTAGCCTAGCCTTTAACCCCTCGGAACGCTCAGAACTCTCCTTGGCTTTGACTTCCAGTTGCTTTTTGTACAAATTAAACGCATCGCGGAGGCTAATCTCGTGCGCCTCTGCAATTCCCATAACGCGAGCGATTATTTCCAGGTCTTTGCTTAAATCTTCCTCCATATTTCCTCTTGCTGCAACTTGCATACAATACTCTAGCTCAGGATATTGAACTTCTAAGGATTTCTGCAAGAGGTGTAATGGATAACATCGAAGTGCGCCCCATACGGGATAATCTTGAACTAAATGAAATGTTATACCAGCGCTGGTTGGTCCTCAGAGCGCCTTTAAATATGGACATAGGAACCGAAAAGGACAGTTACGAAGATAGCGCCTTTCATCTAGTTGCTGTATGCCACAACCAAATCGTCGGTTCCGCTAGACTGCGAGAATTATCCACAGAATTAGGCAGCATCGCCTATGTCGCCGTGCTACCCGAATTCCAAAACCAAGGAATTGGCAGAAAACTAATCAAAAAATTGATAGAAACAGCCACAGAAAAAAATCTCAAACGTTTAAGGCTAAGATCTCGCATCTCAGCCTTAAATTTTTATCAAAAACTAGGCTTTTCCCCAGAAGGGGAACCCTTCGATTACCTTGGGATTCCCCACATCTTCATGCACTTAGACATACCAACATCTCTGAAGTAACGCGGAGATTTTCCACAGAATACTTCAGAAAGGTTGATTCGCGAGCAGCGCCGCAAGAACCCTTAATTTGCAGGGTTTTACTTTCATCTTTTACCAACTCAGCTTGGTAACTGTACCCCGAACCATCCGGTTTTTCAAAAGATATCTCTCCTTTAATTATGCTCTTGTCTGCGCTTTGCTCGATGATTTGACCCGCCACTTTATAGTTAAACCAATCCCATCCGTAACGCTGGAGCATTTCTCTTTCCAAAACCTGGATGGGATTTGGTAAAATTCCCCAACCTCGATAAACTTTATTCAAGCAGTTTATATCCCCAGTCCGCGTCAAAATTGACTTGAACGAATCTGGATCTAGAACCCCATAATACCTGCCATCTGGGAAATCTATCGCTGTCGGTGCAAACCGATGTCCTCCAAAGTGACTCGCTTTCCACATCCGAACGTTATCCAAGCCTAATTCCGCAATAGTTGCTAATGCTTGAAGATAGAATCCATTACCATACCTGGCACAACATTGGTCGTGACTTCCGTGAGTACAAACTAAAATATCTCTTGTTGGCTCTGTCAAAACTTCGCAGTTGGAATTCTTGCCAGCTAAGTAGTTTTTTACAACCCCAGCTACTTGGTCAATGCTACCTACATTAAACTCTCTTTTGTTGTATCCACGGGATAATTTTTTCCGGCTTTTATCGTAAATTAACACCTTTGTTTTTTTTGTCTTTTTCCCGTCATTATTGGTTATCAATAAAAACCGAATCTCCTGGTTAGATTGACCGATTTCTGCTACCAAATTCTTGAGATTATCGGGAACCTGTTTCGACTCAAACGCTTCGTATTCCCACGGATTCGGACACTCCACTAATACATAAGTTTGGAAAATTGAGCCACTACCGATAATATCTTCTCCAGCTTGTCGAGAAGCTTCAGCACAAAAGAACTTATTCATTTCTTTCTTCCTGTGTGTAGAATTTACCTGATGTTACTCCTCTCCTTAATATATTTTAACCAATTTCCTTTAAGCCGAGATCTAACCACTCATTTAAAAAGGCAATAGCTGCCATAGAAGAAAAAACATAGTTAATTGCCAACGAAGATAATCCCTTCAGTAACTAAACGGGTTAGCAGAGGCACAATATCGATCTCCCAGTCAAAATCGGGCAACCAATTCATCACATCGGTTCCTGTAAAAAAATCTTGGCTAAATAATTTTATGACAAAACTTTCCGGCACTCCTCTAAGGGTTATTTCTTTCCCAGCAACGATAATTTTATATCCACTGCCATCGGGTATTTCTGAAATCTTTACCCTTTGCAACTTGGGATTTTTGAATTTTGTTTCGCTTCCCTGTCGGAATATATTGAATCCAGCTTGGTAGGGGAAAGAGTATCTAGCACTTGGCTTGACTATATTTTCAAAATAGTTGATAAAATCTTCGCGAATATTGTTGCTTGCCAGTAACCGCTCTAAGTCTTGAATTAAACTATCTACACTATCTTTTACCAAAGCTGTCTCTACAGGTAAGGGTAAGCTTTTCCGCCATTCTTCTTTTTGGCGTAATTCGCTGACTAACCATTCGAGCAAGTCAATTCTTGTCTGGCAATGAATTCCTAATGTTAGATGCAACGAGGGTTCATCTAAGGCAACTGCATAGTGCCAATGTCCGCGCGGAATGTATAAAATATCTCCTGGTTCTAGAGTACAGGTTAAATATGGATCTACTTCTCTTGGTGAAAAAGATGTTGATTTTTGGTCGGGTAAAGGGTGTTTAATCGTATCGGTAAATACATACCATTGCTTTTTGCCGTCTACTTGTAATATAAAGACTTCGTGGGTATCGTAGTGACAGGAAAAACCCTGTCTTCCAGGCCAGGAACAGTAGGCGTTGACTTGAGTACTATAACCTAGATCGTATTTGATTTCGGCAGCAAATTGCGTTACTTCCGGAATTAGCTTATGAATTTGGTCAACTATTAAAGTTGCTCCTGACTGACACAACTTCATCAAATTATCGTTGTCGCTTTCATTTAGTACTTTTTCATCTAAGGCAAGGCGCAGGTCGGGATATTTTAATTTGTGATAGTTCAACAGATAGTTGAGTTTTTCCCACGAAAACAGATGGGTAAATTTTTTCTTTCCTTCACCATAAATTACCACCGCTTTGCTCGTCCAGTTTTGTTCTAAAAACTCTGATACGCTATAGGGTTGCAATAAATTAGCCAAAAACAACATACTTGATAATCTTTCTCAAAAGAAACTCAAAAAAATTTGTACTAAGCGAGGTGGAACCTCCCGTCACTCGTTCCCAGGTTCAACCTGGGAACGAAAAACCTCCCGTCACTCGTTCCCAGGTTCAACCTGGGAACGAAAATCAAAAGCTATTCGTTGCTGGCGTCGCCGCCGTCACCATCAACACCATGATGGGACTTGGTGTGGCGACTGGTCGTTGGTTGGGCAATTTCCTTGATTTCTAGCTGAATTTTGCTGGTACGGGGTTGTTTGTTGTCTAAGGCTTTGAATTGTTCTGACATGCTGTATCTCCAAGTTTAATACACCCATTTAGAGCAGATGCTGCTGGCACGATTCGCTGACGCCATAGCTTCGCTGCACGCCCCAGTACGCTTACCTGGCTCTTTGGCAGTAAGTCTAGCACGCTGTCAATACAAAAGCTATCTAGTTAAGAATTTTTTTCAACTAATTTCAGCGGGAGAGGAGGAAAATTGACGGATGAAACAATATATTATAGAATAGCGGCTTCAGGGTACATCTAAAGTAGCCAAGTCTACAAAAGGAGATGGCAAAATGAGCTTACAAGATAAAGCTAAAGCGATCGCCAAAAACATAGAAGGCAAAATTCAAGAAGCTGTAGGTGAAGTCACCGGCGATGCTCAACAGAAAGCTGAAGGCAAAGCCAAGCAAGTTCAAGCTCAAGCAATGAACACCGTTGAAAACGTCAAAGACAAAGTTAAAAACTTTATCGACAAAATCTAGTTTTTGAACAAAGAAACCGGGTTTCTTTAACAATACCTGCGCCAATTTTCTGAAACGCCAAGATCCCGCAGGTTAAAACCTGGGGCTACACAAACAAAGCCCGCCTGGGCGGGCTAAAATTCTTACAGCCCGCGCAGGCGGGCTTTGTTTGTATAGCGACACCCTTAAGGGTGTCGGATGCAAGGCTATCGGTTGCGGGATGATTTTAAACAACAGCTAATTCAGGCGTGGGACGCTTGCTGTGGCGAATCCCTTCAATCGCTTGGGCATAATCCTTAGCCTTAAATACAGCAGAACCAGCGACGATCGCATTGGCACCAGCTTCGAGAACCTGCCAAGTATTATCGCCTTTGAGACCGCCATCGACCTCAATCCAAGGATCTAAACCGCGTTCGTCGCACATTTGACGCAGCTTTTGAATCTTAGGCAAAACCGCCGGAATGAACTTTTGACCGCCAAAACCGGGGTTGACGCTCATGATCAGTATTAGATCGCAAACCTCTAACACATATTCAATCAGAGCTAGGGGCGTCGAGGGATTGAGAACTACACCTGCTTGCTTACCGCATTCCCGAATCTGGCACAGGGTGCGGTGCAGGTGAGGAGAAGCGTTATGCTCAGCATGAACCGAAATAATATCAGCCCCCGCCTTGGCGAAGTCTTCGACATACTTTTCCGGTTCCACAATCATCAAGTGGACATCCAAAGGCTTTTGGGTGACGGGGCGAATCGCTTCCACAATCAGCGGTCCAATTGTGATGTTAGGAACAAAGCGACCATCCATCACATCAACATGAATCCAATCGGCACCGGCGGCGTCAACGGCGCGAATTTCATCGCCCAGACGGCTAAAATCAGCTGATAGGATTGATGGAGCAACAACAATTGGCTTGTGGGTTTTGGTCATGACTGGCACTATTCTCCTGGGTTCTCGGTATCCAGTTTATCAAAATCTTTAGCAAGTCTTAAGAAAATTGCGCCTCACAATCAAAATAAGATAGCGATCGCGTGGAGAAGCTGCCGTGGTTCAGCAGAAGATGGAAAAAAAACTGGCATGGCTAATTTGTGGTTTCGGTGCAGTCTGTCTTTCTACACCCGTGCAGGCGACTGAAACCCCCATCGACGCAACGGGAATCGATGCTTTGCGCCTGCGTCAGTCACCCTATAATTTGCTCGGTCGCAAAATCGCCATCGGTCAAGTAGAAATCGGTCGCCCCGGACAATTTGGCGTCGATAAGGCGGCAAACCGCAACCCCAATGCCGTACCCGTGACGCGAGTATTTTGGCGCGATGACCCAGCCAAAACCGATACAGATGTAGACCCCCACGCCTACAGCGTCGCGGGGATGATGATTGGCACTGCCAAAGAAGTACCGGGGGTCGCACCGGGAGCAAGGTTGTATTCCGCCGCCGTGGGTTCGATGGAAAAAAGCGGACAACCCGAAGAATGCCTCGCCGCCCAAAACTTAGCCTTGCAGAATGGCGGCGATTTGCGCGCAATTAATTATAGCTTTGGCGAATCCTTAGAACGCGACCCGCGACCCGATGCAATTTTAGATGGTAACGCCTTGCTCACCCAATGTCTCGATTGGTCTGCCCGGGTTTACGACGTGCTGCACTTGGTAGCGGGAAATCAAGGACGGGGAGGAATTCCCATTCCCACCGATAATTACAACGGTATTAACGTCGCTTTTACCAAGCGCGTCAATGGTATTTTTAGCAAAATTGACTTTGCCAACATCGGCGATATCGCCGAAGGAATTAGAAGGCGACTCGAAGGGCGAGAAATTAACATTGGTCCCCGTCGCGCCATCGGTTTAGTCGCCCCCGGTCATGAAATTCCCGTTCTCAACCTCGATGGTAGGGTATCCGAAGTCAGCGGTACAAGTTTGGCAACGCCCCAGGTAACTGCTACCGTTGCTTTAATACAGGAATTCGGCGATCGCCAACTGGTCAGTCGCAAGCCAAACTGGAGTGTAGAATCCCGCCGCCACGAAGTATCCAAAGTAATATTGCTAAATTCCACCGACAAGATCAAAGATGAAGGCAACGGTTTGCGCTTGGGCATGACCAAGACAATTACCGATAAAAGCAATCGCACTTGGCTCGAATCTGATGCGTATAAAGATGACAAAATTTCCAAAGACATGCAAATGGGAACGGGTCAACTCAATGCCTATCGGGCAGTGCAGCAATTTAGCGGCGGTCAGTGGAAACCCGGTAAAGAAGTAGCACCCGTTGGTTGGGATTACAACAAAGTAGAACTGAACAAATCCCAGGATTACGTCTTAGAAAAACCCTTGCAGCAGGGAAGTTTTGTCGCGATTACGATGGCTTGGGACAGGTTAGTCGATCTCAACGATGCCAACAAGAATGGAGTGTACGACATCGGCGAAGATTTTCGCGATCGCGGCTTAAACAACCTCGACCTCTATCTCGTCCCCGCCGACAGCAACGACACCACCCGCTACACCTGCGCTTCGATTAGCGAATTAGATAGCACAGAACATATTTTTTGTCAAGTACCTGCAACAGGACGTTACAAAATCCGCGTAGGGTATCGGCAACAAGTCAACGAAGCGAGTCAACCTTATGCGATCGCTTGGTGGACAGTACCGGCGCGATAATTTCCACCTGTAGGGGCACGGCATTATACAATTTTTGGGTAGAAATCAAAAGTTATCTACGCCGTGCCCCAAAAACCCACAGATTTTGCACCTAATAAACCCGGTTTCTCTGAGAAACCGGGTTTATGGAAACGAAGCGAGCGCGATAAATGTCGATCTGTAGGGGCACGGCATTCTACAATCTTTGGGTACAAATCAAAAGTTATCTACGCCGTGCCCCAAAAACGCTTGAAATTATTTCAATGCTGATTTCAATGCGTATCCCAAAACCTAATAACTAACCACTAAAAGGACGCGGTTTAGCAATACCATAACCTTGAGCATAATTCACGCCAAGCATTCTCAGTTTATCCAGAATTGCGTCATTTTCTACAAACTCGGCGATCGTTTGAATTCCCATCACTTGTCCGACTCGATTAATCGCTTCAGTCATTGCCAAATCAGTTGGATCGTCCACAATATCTTTAACGAATTGCCCATCAATTTTGAGATAATCCACGGGCAGATTTTTTAGATAGGTAAACGAAGACATGCCGCTGCCAAAATCATCCAAAGAAAAATAACAACCCAATTGCTTCAGTTCCTGAATAAATTGAACCGCTTTGCTTAAATTGGTAATCGCCACGGTTTCGGTAATTTCAAAACAAATAACTTGGGGCGGGATTTGGTACAAGGCAAACCGATCGCGGACAAACTCAATAAATTGGTCGTCGTTAATACTTGAACCCGAAAGATTAATCGCATAGAGACAGCGATCGCCTTGCCTTTGACAACGCTCCCAAGCTTGGCGATAATGCTCTTTCTGAGTTGAAAACAGCGTGTCGATCACCCAGCGATCGACAAGGTGCATCAGATTGTAACGTTCTGCCGCTGGAATAAAAAGATTGGGCGGTACTAGCTTGCCTGATTCATCGTAAAGGCGCAGGAGGACTTCGTAATGCTCCCCGTTGGAATCGGTGTTAGCAACGGGAACAATTGGTTGATAATAAAGACAAAAACGATTTTCTTCTAAAGCTTTAGTAATCTGTGATGCCAACTGCATTTCGCCGCGTTGTTGCGCCAATTCGGAATCATCGACTTGATAGACGTGAACGCGATTTCTGCCTTTATTTTTAGCAGCGAAACAAGCTGCATCCGCAGCGCTTAAAGTACTGGCTAAATCTTTACTATCAACATCGATCGCAACTAAACCGATACTGACACCGACGGTAAAAGATTTGTCCTGCCAGACAAAGCGGAAATCCGACAGACTTTGGCGCAGCGCATTGGCAACTCGCGATGCATTTTCTAAGGGACAATGATTGAGTAGAAGGCCAAATTCATCGCCGCCGAGACGAGCGAGTACATCAGTGGAACGAATATGCATCCGCAACAAAGCACTCACCTGACGCAGCATTTCATCCCCCGCCCCATGACCGCAGGTATCATTGATAATCTTGAACTGGTCTAGATCTAGATAACATAGGGAATGCTGTGTGCCGTCAGTTCTGGCATCGCTCAAAGCCAACTCCAAACGACGCTCAAACTCCCGTCGATTAACCAATCCGGTCAAATCGTCGTGACTTGCTTGCCAAGCTAAGCGTTTCTCGCTCTCCCGCAGTGCTGCTTCAGCTCGCTTGCGATCCGTAATATCGCGGACAACGATGCAAAAAGCATTTCTGCCAGCGTAGCGAATTAAATTAGCACTCACCTCAACATCGATGATGTCGCCATTGTGACGGCGATAGCGGCGCTCGCTGGTCAAGTAGCGAGCGCCTGTTAAAATATCCTCAATATCCCGGTCAATCGTTTCGCTCTCTTCTGAAACCACATCGTACAAAGTAAGTTGCAGAATTTCTGCCACCGAATAACCGAGCAAATTTTCAAACGCCGCGTTAATTTCCAGAAACTTTTTAGTATCTGCATCGAGCAAGAAAATCCCTTCCCTCGCTTGGACAACAACGGCTTTGTATCTGGCTTTACTTTCTTCCTGTTCTTGCCAAATCTGAATTAATTTTTCTGCAAGTAACTGAGTCGTTACCCCCAAAACTAAGCCTACCATTGCCAATGCGATAATCAGATACAGCAAGCTGATCTGACCTTGGCGATGAATTTCTCTCGGCATATCCACCTGCACAAGCATTGCAGGGTTTCCAGAGAGATCCTTGAGCAAGGTATAACCCGAAATTAAATCTTCGCTTTGGGGCTGGATAAAAATCGGTGTTGCTGGCGAGAGCGAATCGCTGATAACACGCAGTCTCCGAGGCAGTTTAACCCTACCATCAAGTCGATGTAAGCGGATAGCCAATCGAGTAGTTTTAGCTAATTTCTGGATGGTATTTGTGTTTAAGTAGCGCCCTAGAATCAGAGTACCGCGAATAGGTGCTTTTACTTGGCTGGTGACGACGGGGCGGGCGGTAAACATCATTGCCCCTTCAGGTAATAAAATAACTCCCCCATGGCTGACATTGGGAGCCTTGTGCCGCAAAACCCATGAATTTTCCCGGATGTATTTTGTTAACCCCTTTGAGATCGGACCTTGGCGTTGCTGTTGCAAGTCGTAACCTTGACTGTGGACAATTTGCCCAGTGGCATTAATAAATAAAATCGCGTTGATTCCAGCTTCAAAGAAAAAACCTTCGTAAAAATTTCTCTTGATATAGTCTTGGCTGGGACGCTGAACGAAGTTGTAGGTATCGTCCCAAGCTGCCCAATAGTAGTTAGTCAGGTTCAGTTCATTTAAGCTGTTGGTATAGGCTTCGAGTACTCGTTCAACGTTTTGGTGCGTGTTTTGCTCTTCTAGCTTGGCGTAGCCTTCTAGTAAAATGGTTGCTGTGGCAACGTACACAATACCGATGAGACTGGTGAGCGCCGCGCCAATAGCGATCGCTGTTTTTTGACGCAAGGTTGACGTTTGGCTCTTTTCCGGTATATTTCGGCAATCAAACCCCATAAAGCCGGGTTTGATGTTTTTCCAAAAAGCGTGAACTTTTCCCAGTAAAAACATCACGGTTAAATTTGATTTACTTTTTTGTGGCAGCTACCTATAATTTGAAACTATTTAATCAATTTACACAGTATACTTTTACTGCTTGAATATGGACAGTCAGAATTAAGTTCAGTTCTAATCTAGCCTAGCTTTGGGTTTTGGCGGGCAACATCGGTAAAACTAAGGAAAAATTTTTAGAGAACCATAAAAATTCAGTTTTAACAAGCAATCAAGCGGTTTTTTCTCCCCCACCTGCCCCACCACCCCCACCTGCCCCATCTCCCCCTGGGTGCGCAACTGGGATAGGATCGAGAAAAAGCGATCGCTATGCATGACATCGACCCGTTTGAGAATCCAGACATCAACCGCTTACAGCTGTATCTGTATTTAACCCCTGGGATCGGTTTTTTGCCTGCGCTGTGGACGCTCTACCGGCGCAATGGCAGCCGCCGACAAAAAGCAGTCAGTCGATTGGCGGTAAGTCTGGCGTTTTGCTGGCTATTGGGCTACATTTTGTTAGGAGCTTCTGCCGATGCTTCAGAATCTCTAAAACTACCCTTATTGGTAATGAATAGTTTGCTCACTTCCGGTTACTTTATCGTCAGCGTTTGGTTGATGCTTCGCTTATCCCAGCGCCAACCCCTGACCTTGTGGAAAAAACGCCATTTGTAGTACGAAGTAGGGAGCAGGTGGGCAAGGGAGCAGGTGTGCAGGTGGACTGTTGAGAATTACACTTGCTTCATGCTCGATGCCCAGTTCCCAAGCTAATTAGCCGGATGAGTGTACCAAAAGGAAGGAAATACTGGTATGAGTATTCTGGTGGAAAACTCTCAGTATTTTTAGACACTCCTAGTTTTTAGTGTGTGAGGAAGTCAGTGCCAACGCGAAACTTTTTTGATATGTCGTCTGTGGGACAGTTCCTAGCCCCGCCTTTTATGAGCCAGTCTTCCAAAGCAAACCAGTTACGTTGGCTCTGGCTGGGATTTGGCTTGACTGGGGTGGCGATGTTGTCGGCAACCGCAGGCGCTTTGCTGGCGGTGTCGCTTTCCACTACACCGTTGATGCAAAGCCAACTCACGGCTGAACAAGCCGCAGTGTTTAATTCTGGCGGCATCTCCAAGACGAATCTGCAATTGCCAGAACTAACCCGACCTGTGAATATCTTGGTGTTGGGGGTCAAGGTTCTAGCTTCAGATTTGGGGGAAGAACCCGATCCAAACTTGGGGGGATATGACCCGGTAGTCAATTCGTTTGATGGTCTTTCCGATACAATGCTGCTGCTGCGGTTTAACCCGCAAACTAAGAAGTTAACCGTGCTTTCGATTCCCCGCGACACCCGCACGTTGGTGGAAGGACACGGGATGACTAAAATTAATGCAGCGAATGCTTATGGAGGCCCAGCCCTGAGCGCCCAAGCGGTGAGCGACTTGCTCGGCGGTGTGAGAATTGACCGCTATGTCCGCATCAACGTTCAGGGTGTGGAAAAACTGATCGATGCCTTGGGTGGGGTGACGGTTTACGTCCCTCAAGATATGAAATATACCGACAACAGCCAGCACCTGTACATCGATTTGAAGGCTGGTAAGCAACACCTCAACGGCAATAAGGCGTTGCAATTGTTGCGCTTTCGCTACGACAAGCTTGGGGATGTGGGGCGGGTGCAGCGTCAGCAAATGGTGATGCGCGCTTTGATGGAACAAGCGCTCAATCCAGTCACTTTAGCTAGAGTGCCGCAAATTCTCTCGGTGATTGGGTCCCATATCGATACGAATTTAACCGTCGAGGAGTTGGTGGCTTTAGTCGGTTTTGGCGTCCAAACGAATCGCGATGACGCGCAGATGTTGCTGGTTCCGGGTGAGTATAGCGAAGTCGGGCAGTACGATGCTAGCTATTGGTTGCCTCACCGCCGTAGCATTGCCCCGCTGATGACCCAACACTTTGACTTGGCTCAAACTAACTCCAGGAGGCGTTCATCTGTTCCTAGAGAGTTGAATATAGCGATTCAAGATAGCACGCGCGATCGCAAAGCAGTAGAAAGGTTGGTGAAAAAACTCAAAAAAGCTGGCTATCGTAACGTCTACGTGGCTGAACCTTGGACTGAACCGTTGAGCCAAACTCGCATTGTGGCGCAGACTGGAGACGATAAGGCAGCCCAAAGGATTCGCGAGACACTCGATTTTGGAGAAGTGCAGGTAGAAAGCACGGGACATTTAAACTCGGACATTACAATTAAGTTGGGTCGGGATTGGTTGCAACCAAAAGATACTTCTGATTAAGAACAATTATCCCAGGATTTCTGGAATCGTCGATTGTAGGGACACGGCGTCGTAAAACTTTGGATTTAACCGCAAAACCAATGGATGCCGTGTCCCTACAAAAAAACCCGATTTCTGGAATCGTCGATTGTAGGGACACCGCGTCGTAAAACATTTGATTTAAACGCAAAAACAATTTATTACATTAACCAACAAAAAAACCCTAAATCATAAAAACAAAAATTTAAGGACAAGAAGTAGTAAAAAAATTGAATTAA